>CANETI010000007.1 GCA_947440715.1 Planctomycetota bacterium
CCTAGCAGCAGCATGCCATCGGCGGTTAATGGAGTTGGTCTCGGCCTTGCCATTGTTCGCGGTGTTGTGCAGCATCATGGCGGAACGATTGCGCTTAATAGTGACATCGGAAAAGGTTGTCGATTCACGGTAAAGTTACCGCACAACCATCTCAAGCCAGTGGCAGAAAAAGGGTAATTCCATGACGGCGACGCCAAAAGAATCCAAAGAAGTGCCCAGATCCACCCCTGAAGTGCACCGCATTTTAGTGGTTGAAGATATGCCGGCCTTACAAGCGCATATTGCAGAAACGCTGGCTGATCTTGGCGACACGGTGGTGGTGCATAAGGCGAGCGATGGTCGCGAAGCGCTTAGCATGATAGAACAAGCGCCAGAACATTATCATCTGATTATGTGCGATATTATTATGCCGCGCCTTGATGGTGAGGCATTGCTGACGGAATTACGTCGTCGCGATTATCCCGCTGCAGTTATTATGCTAACCGCATTAGGACAGGACGACATGGTGGTTCGTTGTTTGCGTCAGGGAGCCTGTGATTATTTAGTTAAACCAGTTGGAATTGATGAAATGACTGCCGCTGCGGCAAACGCTTTGCAGCATATGCCATTGGTTGGACGAGCCTTGGATGTCGAATACGATCCGCATGGTTGGTTTGAAGTCGCTGGCGAGAGTGATCCTGGAATTCTCTACAAATATCGCCGCTTCTTAGGTCTCTTAGATAAGTTCAAAATTCCTGAGCCCGCCGCGAGCGAAGTGCGTTTAGCCTTAGAAGAATTAGGCCGTAACGCGATTGAATGGGGAAATAATAGTGACCGCTCGAAAAAAGTTCGCTTTGGCTGTCGTATTCTGCCGGGAAAAATTATTGTTTACATTGAGGACGAAGGTCAGGGTTTCGACCCAAGTCGCGTACCAGACCCCAGCATTGATCCGCTCGGCCATTTAGAAAATCGCAAAGCGATGGGCAAACGCTTGGGTGGCTATGGTATTCATTTGATCAAACATTTGATGGATAAACTGATTTACAATGCACGTGGCAATCGGGTGGTGGCGATTAAATATTTAGATAAGATTCTAAGTTAAGGCACTTAGTTTCCAAACGTTGAACAAAAAGCACATAGCTGGTTATGGATCGTTGTTGGTGTTGGTAGAGCCATCGTGCCTGTATGTATCGTTGCTCACGAATAAACGGAATCAGGACGACTCTGCTTAAGATCGGAATAGGTAATTAGAGAGTCGCAGCACTGAATTCAAGTTGGCGAAGCGCAGAGCGCCATTAGTGTGCCGCCTCCTCTTACGTCAAAGCGACTGTATGAACGATTCTGCGCCGACTTCCGTTTCTTCGTCTTCCACCAACGAGGCTCGCGAAATGAGTCTTGATGATGTGGTGAGATTTCTGCGTGACTCATGGCGCTGGTCAGTCGGAGGTAGCTTCATCGTCGGTGGATTGGCGGCGGCATGGGCGCTATCGCAACCGCGTACATGGGAATCCACAGCGAATTTATTATTGTCACCACCCCCATTCAGTAGTGAGCTCAAACAACTCAGCTTTAATTTACCATCCTACCAACGGCTGATGGAATCACCTGCGGTTTTAGAAGAGGCTCGTCGGCAATTGATTGAGCAGGGTGTGCTCAAGATGGATCAAAATCTAAAAATCGGGGATAATATAGAAACCAAAGTATTTATGTCTAAAAAAGGTGATGACGTCGCCCTGGTGCCGATGATCGATTGCCGTGGACGCGGAGAGAATGCGGTTCAAGCCAATGCGATTACCGCACAGTGGATTAAGGTCTTTCTTGATCGGACCAAGGCGCTTATCGACTCAAATGCGTCCCCCAGTTTTACGCTGATTGAAACGCAATTCAAAACCAATCAAGATAAGTTGAATCAAATCGAAAAGGACAATAAAACTGAGGCAAGTCTCGCGCAACAAAAGCAGGCCGACGCGACACAACGCTGGAATGAAACCATAAATGTTTTCAACGTCGAAACCAATCAGCAATTAGCGACGTTCCAAAACGAAACGGAAAAACTGATCACAGATTTGCGCTTGAGTTTAGATCTTCCCGGACTTGATGCGCGCATTGCGGCGTTGTCGCGAGCTCTGTCTGACCTGAATTTAGGAGCTGGGGCGGATTATCTGAAATCCATACGTTCAGAGCAGAACCAGCCATTGAATCGTGGCGATCAAGTCAAACAAATCTCAGAACAATTAACCCAACTACAGAACAAGCAATTGAGTGCGATTACCAGCGTAAACAAGCTTGAACGTGAGCGGCAACTAAAAATCGACGAGCTAAAAAATCAGAGGTCTTTGGCTTTGGCAAAACTCACGGCCAGTCAATCTCAGGAATTAGAGGATCTCAAGCGGGAAGAGACCTTGCGACAGGCACAATTTTCGCGGGAAAGCGTTACTTTGAGCGAAACCGTGCGGAGTTTATCAAATTCTTTTCAACAAGCTCAATTCACCAAGGCCCAGCAAACAACCTTGGATATTCAATTGGCTTCCGCGCCGACGTTACCAGGTCAACCATTGCCCCGTGGCGCGAGTAAAACGATTGGTTTAGCCGCATTATTAGGAGTATTATTGGGTCTAGGCATAGCGCTATTGCGTCAGATTATGCGTCGGATTGATCAGGCAACTTGAGCATTAAATATCAACGAGTTGGGATGACTAATTGATCGTTCTAATCAAAGACCTGTCAATGTGTCTTTGATATTGGCAAGCTCGATAATCTCCGTCGCTAGCAGCGCACGAGTTTCAGCGACTTGCTGTACCGGTGCGCGCGCGACGTAATCGGCGTTGCTGAGTTTGCCTTGTTTACCGGCGATGGATTTTTCCAACGTTGCTGCGCGTTTAACCAATTGGTCTTTGAGTTTCGCGAGATCAACTAACCCAGATAGCGGGATATAAACTTTTAGAGCGCCGACCACCGTGGTGATTGATTGTGGTGGTTTTACCGCACCAGCGGCAACGATGAATGATGACGCATTGGCGCGGTTACTCATGAAATCGATATCAGCACCCAGGGCGATTGCTTTGGTCGCATCAGGGACATCAACCGTTACGTCTAAAGCCACGCCATCGCTCAAGCTGACCAAGTTGCGCACATTGCGCACGGCGGTGACGATGGCCTGCAATTCGTCCATGCGCGTTCCTGCGCCATTGGTGCGCAACGTGTCTTGTGCTTCGGGCCAGGCATCGGTCATTAAAAAGCGACCATCCCAGGATGGTCCGCCGATGGTGGTGTGATGTAATTGCCACAAATATTCGGTGATAAATGGCATGCCGGGTTGCAATAAATGCAGGATGCGATCAAAACAATAAGACAGGACTTGAGCAGCGATGTTGGCTTCTGCTCCGCCTGCCTTAAATTGACGTTTTGCCCATTCCACATACCAGTCGCATAAATCATCGCGGAAGAAGCGGTAGCCACCATTCGCATAATCATTAAAGCGCCAGGCTTCTAATGCGGCGGTACATTCATCAATGGCACGTTGCAGACGATCTAAAATCCAACGCTCAGGGAATCCCAGTGGTAATGCCGCGAGTGAGGCAACCGTTGGCGCTGATGCGAGCGGACGTTCGCCCAGGTTCATCAACACAAAACGACCGGCGTTCCAAACTTTATTCGCGAAGTTGCGTCCAGTTTCGAATTTTGCGGGCGAGAGTTTTAAATCTTGTCCTTCGGTGGTCATATCCAGCAAGGTGTAACGTACCGCGTCAGCACCGTAGCCTGGGCATTGGTAATCCTTGCCCAGGTAATTCTGGCTGCCCCCAGTAATCATGACGATCGGATCAATTCCGTTGCCCAACGATTTCGACATTTTCACGCCGCGCTCGTCCAGCACGGTGCCGTGAATGTACACGTCATCAAATGGGCGCACGTCGTTGACGAACAACGACGTCATCACCATGCGTGCGACCCAAAAGAAAATAATACCACGATCCGTCACCAACGTGCTGGTCGGGAAATAATGTTTGGCTGCGGTTTCCCAATCAGGCCAGCCCAAGGTGGAATACGGCCACAACGCCGAAGAAAACCACGTATCCAACACGTCTGGATCTTGCACGAGTGTGGTGGCACCGCAGTGCTGACAGGCTTTTGGCGTTTCAATCGCGACTGTTGGTTGGTGACAGGCATCACAATGCCAAGCGGGAATGCGGTGGCCCCACCAAATTTGCCGCGAGACACACCAGTCACGCACGTTGTCGAGCCACTGTTCGTAGACTTTCGTCCATCGTTCGGGGTGGAAGTGTAAGCGTGATTCGCGAGTTTCTTTGACCGCACGTTCAGCCAGCGGTGCCATTTTCACAAACCATTGTTCCGTGACCATGGGTTCAATGGGCGCATTCGAACGATAGCTATGTCCGACCGCGTGGCGAATTTCTGTCGCGCCCATGAGCACGCCACTCGCTTCGAATTCTTTGAGCAAAGCTTTGCGACAGACGAAACGATCCATGCTAGAAAAATGCGCTGCTTCTGTCGTCATGGTGCCATCAAAACCGATGCAGCGAATTAATGGCAGCTTATGTCGCTGACCAACTTCGTAGTCATTCGGATCATGTGCCGGAGTAATTTTTACTGCGCCAGAACCTTTGGTCGGGTCCGCGTGTTCGTCACCGACGATGGGAATATCACGGCCGATTAATGGCAGGCGCACCATCTTACCAATGAGGTGTGCATAGCGCGGATCAGCCGGATTTACCGCCACCGCCGTGTCGCCAAAAAATGTTTCGGGGCGCGTGGTTTCAACAATGATGTATTGCCCGCCGCCAGTGGCGTCATCAATTTCGGGATTACCGCTGGCCGGTTGGGGCTGCGTCAGTTGATATTTTAATTTCCATAAATGGCCATTTTTCTCAATGTAATCAACTTCGTCGTCGGACAGCGCGGTCCGTTGGACGGGACACCAATTCACCATGCGCGTGCCGCGATAAATTAAACCAGCATCGTGCATTTTCACGAACATGGTGCGGACGGCTTTCGATAAGCCGTCATCCATGGTGAAACGTTCGCGTGACCAGTCACACGATGAGCCGAGTTTGCGTAGCTGATGCACAATCGAGCCACCAGATTTATTTTTCCAATACCAAATGGCCTTCAAAAAGGCAGTGCGACCAAAACGATCGCGATCAAAACCAGTGTTGGTTTTGCAAATGGTGGTGTCAGGCGTTTGCTCGGCGTTGATGCCAGCCGTTTTTAATTCATCGACAAAGGCTTGGTTATCTTGAATTTGTTTGGCCACCACGGATTCCGTGGCAATACCTGCGTGATCGGTGCCCGGTTGCCATAAGGTATCAAAGCCCTGCATACGACGCCAACGCACCAACGTATCTTGCAAGGTATTGTTAAGTGCATGTCCCATATGCAAAACGCCGGTGACATTGGGAGGCGGAATGGCGATGGCGTAGGTTGGTTTGCCAGCGCGCTTACCTGCACCCGCCTTAAAACATCCGGCCATTTCCCAACGTTGGTAAACATCGGCTTCTACTACGGAAGCATCGTACGATTTTGGCAATTCTAGCGTCATGGACAGTCCTTCGATGCATTAAAATAAGAACGGGGCGACCACTTGGCCGCCCCGCACGAACAAGCGCAGGTCGGCAGCACTTTAAGTGCAAACTTCAATCCGTACGACAACGAGCGCGTGGTAAAACATGGGCGGCAAACTAGCCGTGGTGATAAGGGAGGCAAGAATGGCGGCATTCGGACTGGTCCTTTTGACTGGTCCGATGTCCGATGTCCGATGTCCGATGTCTGGAAAGATTTTGAATTACGTGTGGCCTCTCTCGACGTCGGACGTCGGACATCGGACCAGTCAAAAGGACCAGTCAAATGCTACTGCCCAAATTCCCTCGCGCGTCCGGCTTCATTCTTTTTCACCCAGTTATAGGGCGCCGTCACCACGATGTCGCCAACTTGCGGTGGCGGTTTGGCGACAAAGAACAAGTCATAGGGCAGGACGATGGGTTTGCCGATCAATTCAGGTGGACCATCCAGCACATCGGCGTCGATGACATGGGATACGTGAAATTCAGTGGTGTAATCCATGCGATCATTGTTGTAGACCTCAACGATTTGCAGACGCATGACGCGGGTATCGTGTAAGGCTTTTGCTTTAGGGATCAGTTTGGCGCGCGGCCCGCTGCACCCGCAGATGATCAATAACGTCATGGTGAGTAGGATCATCGCCCCCAGACGTCGACGGATGGTTATGGAAATCGGTGCGTGGAATGAATGGATCAGCATGCCGCGCAGTCTTTGATTGCCTTCCGCTCCTTCCAGCCCTATGTCGGGCCCCCGCGCGAGATGACGCGCACGGGATCAGCCGTCCCAGTAGGAGTTAGCCTTATGTCCAGTCAGCCGCAAACCGCCTTAAATCCCTTGGCCGAAGCCGCCAACGCTACGATTAAAGCGGAAAACGCCACGGTTTTCGCGTTGTTGTCCGAACGGGGCAAACGCTTTTTCTTCCCAGCGAAGGGCATTTTGGCCCAAGGTGCCGAAGCGAAGGCCAAGGCGAAGACCGCTAACGCCACCGTTGGCATCGCGACGGAATCAGGTGCACCGATGCATCTCAACTGCATTGGTCAGTATTTCCAAGGACTGACTCCAGCAGAAATTTACGACTACGCGCCATCATTCGGTAAACCGGATTTGCGCCAAGCGTGGGCCAAGAAACAACGCGAGGAAACGCCATCATTAGGTGATACGTTGACCAGCTTGCCCATTGTCACCAATGCGTTGACGCATGGATTAGCCGTTATCGGTGATTTATTCCTCGATCCAGGTGATGAAGCCCTGTCCAGTGATCTGATGTGGGAAAATTACAATCTCTCGTGGGAGACACGTTTAGGTGCCCATATTAGTCTCTATAATTTCTTCGATAAAAAATTAACCGGCTTTAATTTAGAATCGTTCACTCAAAGTTTATTTTCCCGCAAGGGCCGCAAATTAGTGGTGGCGCTGAATTTTCCAAATAATCCTTCGGGTTATTCGCCATCGAAAGCCGAAGCCGGTGCCATCGTGAACGCATTAATTGCTGCCGCACAAGCCGGTTCGCAATTGGTGGTGGTCTGCGATGATGCTTATTATGGCATGTTTTATGATCCGGCGTGCGAAACCGAATCGTTGTTTGGTAAATTAGCGAACGCGCACCCAAACATTTTGGCGATCAAAATTGATGGCGCGACTAAAGAAGAATTCGTATGGGGACTGCGCGTCGGTTTTATTACCTATGGCGTCAAAGGTGGCACTAAGGCGTTATACGATGCGCTAGAGCAAAAAACCGGCGGCATGATTCGCGCCGTCATCAGCAATGTCTCCATGCCTGGGCAATCGATTGTGTTGAAAGCCTTACAAAATCCTAACTTCCGTGCGCAACAGGCGGAAAAGGTAGAGATTTTACGCAAGCGCGCGGCAGTTACCGGAGAGGCCTGCCGTAAAGCCGAATACGCCGATTGCTGGGACGTGTACCCATTCAATAGCGGTTATTTTATGTGCTTACGCGTCAAAGGCGTGGAAGCCGAAGCCGTACGCCAACATTTATTAGAACACCACGGCGTTGGCGCCATCGCGTTAGGAAAAACAGAATTACGTGTCGCGTTTAGCTGTTTGACGGAAGCACAAATTCCGGTCGTCTTTAGCGCCGCTGCTGCCTCGATTCGAGCGTTGCAGAAGAAATAATTTTATCTCGATCCACTTGTTCTAAAAAATAGTGACTGGTGGCAAGTCGCTAAAAAATAAACGGATGGCACGTCATTTGGGGTGCCATCCGTTTTAATTGATCATCGATTCATTATTACCATACGGCAACAAAGAATTCACGGCGCCCAGTATTTCCGAGCGCCGCGTTGTATATTTATTGGAATGGCTGTCGCTTAGTAGCGATCTCCGCCTTTGCCGCCGCCGCCTTTGCCGCCGCCGTATCCACCACCACCACCGGCACCGCCGCCGTAACTACCGCCGCCACCGCCACCGCCTTCACGACGTGGTGGACGTTCGCCTGGTTGGCGAGGTTCTGCTTCGCGAACGCGCAGGGCACGACCTTCGTAATCAAGCCCATTGAGTGCTTGCACGGCTGCTTGGCCTTCGGGGGCGTTGGTCATGGTGACAAAACCGAAACCGCGACTGCGGCCAGTTTCCCGATCCATCACAACTTTGGCACGAGCAACCGCACCGTGAGCGGCGAACATATTGGTCAGCACTTCATCAGTGATAGACCACGGCAAATTGCCGACGTAGAGTTCCACAGAAGCCTCGAATCTGGCGCCAATGCGCCTCAAAATGGCGCGCGAAGCGCCTGGGGTGAGTGGGACAAGATGGTCGAGACCAACAGATGCCAAGTAAAATTTAGGAAAAAATGCTAAATTTGGCAGTCAGTGAGTCAAAAGGATGGGTATAGTTGTTCGCAAGTCGTCGTTTTGCGCCTGGCCTCAGGTCGTTGAGGCACGACATCGGTGAACAAGTTGATGACAGCTCAACTACCAAGTTGCTGTAAGCGCACCAACTCGGCGTATTCACCACCTTGGGCGATTAATTCACTGTGCGAACCAGATTCAATAACGGTTCCGCGACGAGGATCATCATGGCCGTCGCGATTACGCGCACCGGCTAAGACATAAATAATATCAGCATGCTGCACGGTGGCTAAACGATGGGCAACCACCACCACGGTGCGTCCGCGCATTAATGCGGCGAGCGCTTCTTGTACGTGGCGTTCACTGTCGGCGTCCAAAGCACTGGTTGGTTCATCCATTAATAAAATAGGCGCATCACGTAAAAAAGCGCGAGCAATGGCGACGCGTTGTCGTTGTCCGCCAGATAAACGTGAACCGCGATCACCAACATTGGTTTCGTAACCTAAGCCACCATCAAGCGCTAAAATGGCCTCATGAATATGCGCACGCGTTGCTGCTTGTTCAATTTCTGCGCGTGTCGCTTCCGGGCGACCATAACTAATATTGGCATACACCGTATCGTTGAAGAGAAAGCTGTCCTGTTGCACAATCGCGAAATGATGGGACAGGGACTCTAATTGAAAATCACGTAAATCCACACCATCGATGGTAATTTTTCCGTCGTTGACGTCGTGAAAGCGCGGCAAGAGATCCAATAACGTCGATTTTCCTGCGCCCGATTGTCCGACCAAGGCGACCGTTTTCCCGACTGGCACGGTGAGCGAAACATTTCGTAAAACAAATTCTAAATTGGGCTGATAGCGAAATGACACATGATCCAAAATAATGGCCTGTTTTGGGGCCGGACACGGAAGAGCATTGGCCTTATCTTGAATGGCACTTTGTTGATCTAATACCATTTTCACTCGAGCTAATGCGGGCAAATGTTCCTGCAAATCACCAAAAGAACGCACGAAATCGCGGGTTGACGTGATCATGCGTGCTAAAGCACCGACCCCAAGAAACAGTAATTCTGGATGTAAGAAATCCCGTGCAAATAACCATCCCGCACCAATCAGCGCCATGCCGACAATACCGAATATCGCTGCCGAGGTGAGCGCATCTGACTGCGCACGAGCACGCGCAACGCGTAAATTATCATTAAACAAAGTGCGATTGTGACTAGCATAGCGCAGCGCCTCACGTTCGGCAGAACCCATCGCTTTAATGACTTTAATTCCTGCGGTTATTTGCTCTAAAACGCTAAAATTTGCAGCTAAGGTTTCGCGCGCGCGATGACTGCGGGTGCGGGTGCGGCGAATAAGCGGGAATAAAAATAAAGCCAAGGGGCAAAGTATAGAGACAAGACCAAGCGATAAACGCCAATCATAATAAGTAACAAAACTCAGAATACCAATCGTCTCTAGGGGAATGCGCGTCAATTTACCATATAACAGCTGCATAATAGACAGCGTGCTGTTTAAATCAGTGGTGAGGCGCGTCAGCATGTCGCCACGGCTCAACGAATGGTGATAAGATAAGTCTAAATGCACCAAATGACCAAGCACATCAGAGCGTAATTTTTCCATGGTGCGATTCGCCACCCATTGCCCCATCAACCAACCAATGAATGCACCCGCCGCTGCGAGCGGTGCCAACGCAATTAAATTTAGGCCGAGTGTGGTGAGATTATCCGTTGCGGCATTCGCGACTTCAACGGATCCACCTGCCATCGAGGTGCCGAGGTACTTGATGAAGGGGGCTAATTGCGCCAACAAATAAGCCAGCATAGCGCCGGTCACCGCGTGCCCAACTAATGACAGGGCAATCTTCCATTTATGCGGCCAACCTCGCCGAATGACTTCCCCAATCAGACGCATATCGCCAGCAGCCACAGGAACCTCCGCGCTCGGACCATAGTCATCGGTCGAGATTGCGCCACGGCAGACCCCGAAGCACGCATGTGTCCGTCTTGTCAGGGCTGGGGCATTCCCACACTGCCGCGACACCAATTGCCGGGGGAGTCGACCGTGGGTGAGTGCCGTGATCGTTTGAAGGACCTACAAAGCAAGCTCACGGAGTTCGCCCGCTTACTCAACGTGCCAGCCAAACAGGAAGAAATTAGTCGTTACGAAACGCGTATGGGTGATCCAAATTTTTGGCATAACCCATCGGCTGCTCAGTCCATGGTTGCCACGTTAAAATCAGTCAAAGGCATTGTTGATCCCTATTTAGAACTGACTCAGGCGGTTTCCGATTCTCTGGAATTGTTAGAATTGTCGGAAATGGAAAATGATGTCAGCACCCAAGAGCAATTACTTGTCGATGCAAAGCGCATGGAAGCTAAATACGAACAATTGGAATTGAAATTAGCCTTATCAGGTAAATACGACAATAGCAGTGTCTATATGACCATTCACCCAGGCGCAGGCGGCACGGAATCGTGCGACTGGGCGCAAATGCTTTACCGCATGTATAGTCAATATTGCCAGAAAAACGGCTACACCTGTGAAATCATCGACATGCTCCCAGGCGAAACCGCCGGACTCAAAAGCTGTACGCTTTATATTACTGGCCCAATGGCTTACGGATATTTGAAAAGTGAAATGGGCACTCACCGTTTAGTGCGCATCAGCCCGTTCGATTCCAATGCGCGCCGCCACACCAGTTTTACCGCCGTGGAAATTACACCAGAAGTTGACGATGTTGGCGAAGTGAAAATGGACGAAAAAGATTTACGCGTTGATACCTATCGCGCGAGCGGTGCCGGTGGACAACACGTTAATAAAACCGATTCCGCCGTACGTATTACTCATATCCCAACTGGCCTATTTGTCGCCTGCCAAACCGATCGCAGCCAGATGCAGAATCGCAGCCGAGCGATGAAAATGCTGATCGCTAAATTACAGCAGATGAAAGAAACCGAACGCCTTGACGAACTCAAGGACATGAAAGGCGAACGCGGCACAGTCGCCTGGGGCCACCAAATTCGTAGTTATGTCTTTGCCCCTTATCAAATGGTCAAAGACCTGCGCACCCGGCACGAAACCAGCCAAGTTAATAATGTCATGGATGGCGACGTCCAACCATTTATTGACGCGTATTTACGTTGGCGCTTGGGCGGTAGTAAAGACATGAAAGCCGAAGCCGACTCTGATTAACTCATTATCGTCCTGAAATGTTTGAATACATATTTGCCATAGACGAAGTTTAATAGGGAGGGGAGTCTGGCGCTCGCGTGGTAGCTGGAACAGCCGCCGCAGAGTAACTCTCCCTTAAAATGCTTGGTGGTAACTAGCCAATTTTCGAATGAGATTTCAGTGTAATTCCATTTTCTTTCCGTTCTAATACTTCCGTAAAATACCGTATCGATATAATGACGGTCCATGAAATGGCTGAGTTCTTCTTTCACTACAATTTGCCATTTTATGACAGTGATATTTTTTAAGTATCTGGCGTCTTCAGCGGAAATCAGGTGGCCATATTTTGGTCGTAATCAGGAATTACGTTGTCGCGTTCTAATATAAGCTGTGCAGATTCTATGGTTTGCTGGTCGTCGAGGGGGATGACAATCCAATGCCCGATAACCGATAGTGCGGCGCATAATAAAAGTGTGATTATGATATGGTGTTTTTCATGTGCCCATTACGCAATGCCGGCTTTATTCATCGATTCGCCACGATTATTTTGCGTATCGTTGAAACAGGTAAACGCGACCTTTCGGCTTTAGTTCACGACTATTTTTTGTCACCGAAACACGGTAATTACCACTGAACCGCGGTTGAAGTGGGGCGTTCATCGTGCTGTACCATGAGCGTAAATCCCAAGGAGCCAACCATGAACGCATCGTCACCTTTTGAATCTCAAGAACAACCAGTCGAAGAGGTCGTCATCGAAGAAGCGGATGGCGGTGATCAACCGTCGCGCCTCGCTGCGGTGCCGGCTTGGTTATTTAGTTTCGGCATCCACGGATTGTTAGTTGCAGCCATGGCGGCCTTAGTTTTTACCAAGAAAGCGGATCCAGATGAATTGCCACCGATAAAAGTAATCGTGATACCTGAAATGCAGAAAGAGAAGGAAAAGGAAAAACCGGCAATAAAACCAAGTGAGCTCTCCATCACGGTTCCTGAGATTAGCGACATTATTAACCCAATTGAAATAGTCGTCGTGGAAAAGGTTGAAAGTGCACAAGAAGCGGATGTGCCTGATGACGGTAATCCTGGGCGCAGCGATGCGGTCGCGTCCGTGGAAATGGGTTCTACCGGCGCATTTATGGCGATCGGTGCGAGTTCGCAAAGTTCCGGCATCTTTAGTAATCGAGTGGGAAATGGCAGGAAAAAAATATCAGGAGCATTCGCTTCTTCGACGACTCGTGGCAGTTCCATTCTTGCTGCGCTGCGTTGGTTTAAGCGTCATCAAAGTCCTAACGGTATGTGGGATGTGGATGGCTATCAGGTGAATTGTTTGGAAGAGGGCGCTAAATGCGAACCAGGTAAAAATCAAAATGGTAACGCGGATATTGCCTGCACCGCGTACGCCTTGATGTGTTTCCAAGGCATGGGTTATACCCACACGGTGCATAATACGTATCGGCTCACGATGGAAAAAGGAATTGATTGGTTGTTATCCCAACAAGGTGCCGACGGTTTATTTGGTGAACGTAATTATGAACATGCCATTGCGACCATGGCCATTGTTGAAGCGTATGCGATGAGTAATGATTCGCGCCTGCGTGTTCCTGGGCAAAAAGCCGTCGATATTATTTTATCGCGCCAAGCGGCTGATCCTGAGGCAAAGGATGCGGCATATGCGGGATTAGGTTGGGATTATGTTGCTCCTAAAGCCACGCGCATTGATACCTCGGTGACGGGTTGGAATGTTATGGCGCTGAAATCAGCACTTGGTGCGGGGTTTAACGTCGGTAACGGTTTAGAGGGCAGTAAACGTTGGTTAGAACGCACGTGGAAAGCCGCTAATCCAGAGTGGAAAACCCTTGATCCTTATACGGGTGTCTCTGTCTTTCCTTACACCTATGATGCAACAACCGATAAAGCGAGCAACAGCGGTGGTGGTGAAAGTAAATTGGCCTGTGTTGGTGCCATATGCGCCGTATTCCTTGGTCATCATGCTGGCGATCCGATGCTAAATTCCCTGTGTAACTACATCATGGAGAAAAATTTTCCTAAGAGCTACCCGACCAACACTTATTATCTGTACTACAATACCATGGCCGTCTTCCAAGCAGGCGATAAATATTGGAAGCAATGGGATAAGCCAGTTTCAGATATGTTAGCCAATTCCCAACGTCGCGACGATAACTGCTTCAATGGTAGTTGGGATTATGAAGGTACCGGATTTCACGGCCATGACACCGGACGGTTATTGAGCACCGCTTATGCCTGCCTGTCGCAAGAAGTGATTTGGCGTTACACCCAGGTGATCGACACGAAGGTGCAATAAAAAACGCTGATAAATGGGTTTCGCTAATGGCCAGTCGCTGTTTGCCTGACAATAGGCGCAGCGACTGGCCGTTTTATTATTGTTGTGGGATGGCGCAGCGTTTATAGCCCAATCGATGATGGGGCCGCATTTTGGTGTATGGTTTTTCGTCGATGAGCAAACGTGCTGATTTATTTTTTCTCGGATTGAGAATCTTTAACGGCAGGCATTTCCTTATACCAATTTTTCCATCGCTCAGTTAATGAAGCGACTAGTTCTGGATTACTGGTGGCCAGATTATGCTTTTCGCCCTCGTCGACTGTGAGGTCAAATAGTTGTGTTGGTTCACCTTTTATCAGCACTAATTTCCACTGATCCATGCGTACAGCACCATCGCCGCCTAAACTAAAAAATAAGGCCTCGTGTGGCGGTGATTTTTTTATGCCAGTGAGATGTGGCGTTAAATCAATTCCGTCAAGATTGCCTGGAACCTTGCTCCCACTTTGCGCGGCGCAGGTAGCGAAAATATCCATGGAGCTGACCGGTTGAGAAAAGGTGAGTCCAGCTGGAAATACACCAGGATAAGCGGCGATGAAAGGCACGCGGATGCCGCCTTCGTACATGCTCCACTTATAATCCCGCAGTGGTAAATTTTCGCTACGATTTTCAGGATGTCCGCCATTATCGCCAAAGAAGAAAACCATGGTTTTCTGATCAAGGCCAGTTTGTTTCAGTTTGTCGAGGATGCGACCGACGGCTTGATCAAGTGCGAAAATCGTGGCAACCGTGTCGGCACGGGCGACATCGCCTGGGAATTGGGCGGTAAATTTCTCAAGATCACCAGGACGCGCCATAGGTACTTTGGGTACGTCAATCGGATGCCCCGCAGCGACAGAGGCGTCATATTCTTTACGAATAAGTTGTGCACTTTTTATCACTTTTAAAATATGCGGCGCATTAAAGGTGACGGTGAGAAAGAACGGCTGATTTTTATTTTTCTCAATAAAAGTTTCCGCCTCGTGGGCAAATAAATCGGTGCTGTAGACGTCGCTCTGTTCGACGACACCATTTCGTGACAGTGTTGGATGGTGGAAGTCGATAAACGGACTTGATTTGGGTGAACACAGCGACTCATCAAAGCAACCACGCTCATGTGGCATCGGACCGCTGCTGTGCCATTTGCCAATTAAGCCGGTGCGGTAACCAGATTCACGCATCACACTGGGAAAGAGCGGTAGATCGGTGGGTATGCCGCCACTATTATTCACAAATTGAAATCGTTGCGGATAACGACCACTAAAAAATCCGGCACGCGATGGGCCACAGAGCGGAACGGTGACATAGCCGGAGGTAAATTTCACGCCCATGTTGGCCAGTCGGTCTATGTTCGGCGTTTGTACTTGTTTACTAAACAAACAGCTGACGTCGCCGCTGCCCAGGTCATCAACCAGCATCACGACGATATTAGGCTTGGTGGGTTCGACCGCATGGGCAAAGGTGAGGATGGATAGGAGAATGATAATCATGCCAAGAAGCGATATTTTGTTCATAATGTCAAAATTCATATCGTGACGTTCAATGGTTGTTAGAGATGTTTGTGTTGTGAATTACGGCAGGCCACGGATTGCGCAGAATTTGAACGGCTAACTTTTACAGAATTATGTCCAATTAATAATAAAAGGGAGGCGCTGACCTGGAATTCATAGGAGTCAGTGATTTATTTTTCGAACGACGCAAGAAATGCGAGCAAGATGGGCAATCGTTCAGCATCAAAAAATAAGGGGCCACCATGCCCAGCTTTCGGCACGGACATAAATTGCACGTTGGCACCGACTAGGCGATAGGCACTGGCAAATTCAAGCGATTGGTTGATGGGCATTTGCGGATCTTGTTCGCCATGCAGCAATAACAGCGGTGGGTCATTTGCATCCACATGGGCGCATGGACTCGCTAATTGGGCGAGTGCGGGTTGTTCAGCGGGTAATCCGCCAAGAAATAATTTTAAGGCCGGTTCACGAACAGAGAGTCCAAACGGTGTCGATTGCGCTAAAATGGTGGTTAAATTGGATGCGCCGTAATAACTGACAATTCCTTGCACGGCGGATGATGTTTGTGCGTCATCGCCTGGGGCGTGATCTAATTCCGTGACACCATTGCTGACTCCGACTACCGCAGCTAAGTGCCCACCAGCTGAGCAGCCAAACAGAACAATGTGATTGGCTTTTATTTTAAGTACTTCTTGCTGAGTGCGTAAAAAGCGAATCGCCGCGCGAATATCCAACGCTTGAGCTGGAAATGGGGCGACGGGTGATAAACGATAATCCACGCTGGCGACGGCATATCCGGCATCGACTAAGGCTAAGCACGGTGGCTTTGCGCGCGATCCGCTCCGCCAAGCTCCGCCGTGGACGTTCACGATCAACGGCCCGCGTTGGGTGACAGGCACATATAAATCTAACGATAACGGTCCGCTGTCGCGTGTGGCAAATACATGGGTAGTTGGCTCGACGCACCAGACAGCGTTAATCATCACGAATAGCAACAGCAGTCGATGGAGTGACATGCGACTCTCCTTAGCGGTTAATTAATCACATCCCAGACAGGTTGTGATGGTGCTGCAGGTACTTCGAAATATAGCCAGACTATTTATTAACCCTTTGCGCGTTTATAAAACGGCAACGCGACGACCTCTGCTATGCAGGGCGTTCCGCGAATGTCGACGGTTAGCGCGGTCCCGACGGCGCTGGACGCAGTGGCGACATAGGCCATGCCGATGGGGAAGCCGAGGGTCGGCGACAAGGTGCCGCTGGTGATCACGCCAACGGGCTGACCATTGGCCAACACTGGATACCCGTGACGCGGGACGCGCTTGTCGGTCATGCGCAGGCCGACTAAGCGTTTGCTGGTGCCATCGCGTAGTTGGCGCAGCACCACGTCAGCGCCAATGAAGCCGCCTTCTTTGTTGATGGCAAAGCCAAGTCCAGCTTCGGCAGGCGTGACGGTGCGATCTAACTCATTGCCGTACAAGGGCATACCAGCTTCAAGACGTAACGTATCGCGGCATCCCAGGCCACAGGGGACGGCGCCGGCAGCGACCACGGCTTCGTAGAAATGCGCGGCGTGCTCAGCCGGTAGAAAGCACTCAAAACCGTTTTCTCCGGTATATCCAGTGCGGCTCAGTCGAACCGTGATTCCAGACCAGGGCAGATCAAGGAAGCTGTAATATTTCATCGCGCCACCATCGAGTCCCATGCCTGTCAGTAATGCTGCGGAGGTCGGGCCTTGGACAGCGATCATGGCTTGGCGGGCGGTCAAATCAGTTAGCGAATCACCTGCAAGCGTTTGCCAGCGGTCGCGGATCTTCTGATGATTACCGGCATTTACTACGATATGGAACGCATGTTCACTTTCGCGACTAACCAACACGTCGTCCTCAACCGTACCGTCATCGGCCAACACCAAGCCGTAACGAACTTGGCCTGGGGTCATGCTGCGAAGTGGACGACAAACCTGCTGTTCCAGCAGTGCGAGCGCATGTGGACCAGCCAAATGCAATCGACCCATATGGCCCAAATCAAAGATGCCGCACGCGGTGCGAACAGTTTGATGTTCTGCGGTAATCCCGGCAAATTGCACCGGCATATCCCAACCATTGAAATCGATAAAGCGTCCGCCACGGGCGTTTTGTGCTTCATACAGACCGGTTCGGTGTCCCATGCATAAGCCCTTCGTTGTTTTATCCGGCAACTATTCGGTTGCGGGAATGCTGCATCTACGTTCAGTTACCCGTTCCGGCAAGTACTTGTGTGGAGGGAACATGCCTCGATTTGAACGGCCACGTATCGGTCGACTGGTTGCCAGTCTGGTCGCTCTTGGAATTAGCACG
>CANETI010000008.1 GCA_947440715.1 Planctomycetota bacterium
CATCTCTGACCGAAATAGAAAAAAGAGCCCGTGAGTTTAACTCATGGGCTCTTTTGTTGGCGGTGAAAAAGCAGAGCCAGAAAAAGAATCGATTCAGATGCTCTCGCGGAAAAGTTACTGCTTCCGAATCAATAGCGCCCAGTCCAGTTGTGGATCTTGTGGTGGTTGGCCAACAGATTGCGCCTTGCCACCCGTGATGGTGGCGAGCGAACCGACCTTTAATTCGCCGCCGTCGCGCGGATTAAACCAGTGAATGGTAAATGAGCCTTCGGTTCCACTCAAATCAAGGTCGGTAGTTCCGCCTTTCGGTAAATAGACGGCATAAATACTACCAATTTTTGCCAGACAATATTTGCTGTTGTCGTTATCGGTATTGCCGATCAGCCCATTGGCGTTGATCATTTCCCAGAAAGGGAGGTGGGCGGTGAAGAATGAGCGCGCATGGCGGCAATAATCCCACCAACGATCGCGACTGCGGAAATTTTGTAGGGTTAAATCAGTTTCTACCGTTTTGTAGCCAAAATAACTTTCAACTCCAACGCCACCGGCCATCAAACATCCCCACAATGTTTCAGCGCGAGTATCATCTGGTGAAGGCTTGGTGCTGTGATCGTACCCAGGCCAGCCAGCATCTGGTGGAATACCAATTTGTGCACCGCCTTGTTCGTCATTAGCAACGACCCACGTTTTTCCGCTTGCCGCAGATTCTTTAATCCATCGCAATGTTTCTTGGTGAACTTTATTCCAATTGATTTGGATCGACACACCGGTGAGTTGTGAAGCAGAACCTAACAATGGACGATAGACCGCTTCTTGTTTACCTGGGAAGGTATGCAAGACCACGAGGTGATGATAGGGATCGTTATCATGGAAAATTGCGCCATGGCCTGTAAGGTAGGCGTTTTCTGGGTGTTTTCTTCACCCAGGTTCCAATTCAAAGCTAAGTGATATCCAAATCGGGCGATCAACTCACGGTAATATAATGCGCGTTCGCGGCCCATCTCGCCTTGATCCATGCCCCAATCTTTGTGGTCGTCATTTTCGGTTTCTTGTAATTTAAAATGGAGAAACAGGCCAAGCTTTTCACCGTGACTAAAAATAATGTCCCACTGATCCAACTTAGAACAGTCATAGTTCAAACGTTTATTGAACTCAATGTACGGCCAGACATCTTTTCCATCGCCCCCAGAATTGTAGGTCAAAAAGGAAAACACATTCATTTGTTCTGCAGCTAAATAATTTAATGCGCCAATCAATCCTTTGCCTTTACCTTTTTTCCAGGTCGGGTCGCCGGCCTTCCAATCGGCGACATGTGGTTCCCAGGTCTTGAGCGGCTTTGGTTTTTCGCCATGATTGCTGGTGTTATCAAAATCCGTGTAGCCCAACATGTTTTCAGGTGAATCGGTACCAACTTTTAAAAACCATTCCTGATTGCCAGCAAATCGCGGATAACGAGTACCGTTATACAACAAGCGACCTTTGGCGCGGGCGTCAGGCGCTACTTTATCACTTGGCACGATGGAGAAGGTTCCATTTTTACCATGGAAAGGCTCTAATGGCTGGCCTTTTTTGGTGACGGATACATCGTCGCCAGCAAGAAATGAAATGGAATAAGACCACGTACCGGTAAGATCCGGTGAAAGATGTGCGCGCCACACTTTGCCTTCCGTGGCAGATGTTTCACCAGCATTGCCATCTGCGGCAAAATAACCGGGAACGACATAAGTCAGCGCCCCATTGGTAAACGTGACATCCATGCGATAATTTAAAAAGGGATTGATTGGACCAGTTTCAGCCGCTTGTGGACCAACCACATCAATGGTTACTTTATGCCACTGTTTTAATTCACCACTGACGGTGACATCACCATCGGCTGCCCAGGCGGTGCTAAGTACGACCGCGGCAGTGGTGGTGAAAATGGCGGGAAAAAAAGTACGACTTAAATGATGACGGCGGGTGAGCATGGATCCTCCTGGGACGGCCTAAGTGAAACAACGTATACGCAAGCGTATGTACTGTTTTGAGGAGGCAAACGTTGACTGGCGGTTCTGGGCAGCACGAACAAGCGTCTACTTAAATTGTCATAACTGTTATAATGCATAACACTTACAATAAATATTGAGGCTGTCGTAACGGCTCAAGGAAAAGCGGCATGCGACTTTAGACACAATTTAGGAAGCATGAAAAGGAAGGGCAGATGGCAGTGGAGCACAGCCAACCAACGTCTCGCCTGACGCTCGAAGAACGACAAGCTGTCCAACCCACCCGGAACATGTCATGACCGCTTCAGCACCGATATCAGTACCCAAAGCCGCACCAACATCTCCGCAGTCTTTTGCCAATCATCGTCGTCTACCGTCGTTGGCTTACATGTTGGCGTTTGTGGTGCTCACCATTGAACTCGTCGTGCGCTCGGCGGATGTGGCAAGAGCACCGTCGCTTTCGGCGGCATGGTCGGTGGTGGTGGTTTTAGCGCTTATAGCTGTGGCCTATTATGCGCGACTCAACGCGTTAATCGTGCAGGACCGCGTCATCACGTTAGAGATGCGCTTGCGATTATTCCGCGTTTTGCCCAGTGAACAACACGAGCTTATAATGAAACTGACCAAGGGGCAATTAGTGGGACTGCGCTTTGCCAGTGACGCAGAATTATCAACCTTAGTCCATGCTGCGATTACCGAATCATTGAGTAACAAAGCCATCAAGCAACGAGTCAGTAATTGGCAAGCCGATTGGCAGCGCGTTTAATTATGGTTGATGAAAAAAAGACAAAAACGTCTTCCGCAGCTGAAGCACGCGCCGTAATGGCGTTGCATCGTGGACGATTAATCGTGGGATTACTGATCTTATTGGTCAATCGTGCATGTGCGTTTGTCTTACCATTTTCAGCAAAGTATTTTTTTGACGAAGTAATTCCGCATCACAACCTATCATTATTATGGTGGTTGGTAGCAGGGGTTATGCTGGCGGTATTCGTCGAAGCCATTTCAGGTTTTGCGTTAGCACAACTACTCGGCATTGCCGCGCAGCGTGTCATAAACGATATGCGCAAGGCGGTACATAATCATGTGCTGCATTTACCGGTGTCTCAGTTTGACGCGACTCAGTCCGGGGTTTTGATTTCTCGTATTATGACCGACGCCGAAGGGGTACGGAATTTAGTTGGTACCGGGATCGTGCAATTAGTC
Source organism: Planctomycetota bacterium (assembly GCA_947440715.1). Taxonomy (GTDB): domain Bacteria; phylum Planctomycetota; class UBA11346; order UBA11346; family UBA11346; genus BOG-1363. Next base: position 3,189 of record CANETI010000008.1, read on the forward strand.
GGTGGGTTGCTGACTGGCATTGTGGCATTGAGTATTCTCTTTTATCTTAACTGGCAATTAACCGTCTGCATTTTAATCGCCTTAGGTCTGTTTGGTGGCGTATTGTCCTTCGCCTTCAAGCGCATTCGTCCACTGTTTCGCGAACGAAGTAGGATTAATGCGGAAGTCACCGGTCGGCTTAATCAAACACTTGGCGGCATTCGCATTATTAAATCCTATGTTGGTGAATCGCGCGAAGGCGCGGTATTTTCTGATGGTGTAGATTCCTTGTTTGAACGCATTAAAAAATCGATGACGGGTATTTCTGGTATTTCTGCCTTTGCGACAGTGATCATTGGCGTGGTTTCTGTTTTGGCGATGATCATTGGTGGCAAAGCCGCCATTGCTGGCACGATGGAAACCGGCGATTTAATTCTCTACGTCGCGTTGGCCGCATTAGTGGCCGCACCGGTGTTTCAAATCGCTTCGATCGGCACACAAATCACAGAAGCATTCGCTGGCTTAGATCGTATTCGTGAACTACGGACGCAGCGGCGCGAAGATGCTGATGATCATGGTAAAAATCCCTGTACGTCGATTGTTGGTGCGGTGCAAATGCGAGATGTCACTTTCGCTTATGAAGTTGGACGCCCGGTTTTATTTGAAATTAATTTTACCGCAACAGCAGGTAGCACCACCGCGTTAGTCGGCAGTAGTGGTTCGGGAAAGAGTACGATGATGAGCTTACTCATGGCTTTTAATCGTCCTCAGTCGGGAAGCATTACGGTTGATGACATCGATTTACAGACCCTGCGACTGGCTGATTATCGTCAGCATTTAGGCGTAGTGATGCAGGACAATTTCCTTTTTGATGGCACCGTCGCCGAAAACATTAGTTTTTCACGACCAGATGCGCCGCGCGCTGAAATCGAACGAGTCGCGATAATTGCCCGTTGTGATGAATTCGTGCGTGGCTTTCCATTGGGATACGACACGATTGTTGGCGAACGCGGCGTAAAATTGAGTGGCGGTCAACGCCAACGTGTGGCCATAGCGCGTGCGTTATTGGCTGACCCGAAAATTTTAATTCTTGATGAAGCAACGTCTTCACTCGACAGCGATAGCGAAGCCGCCATTCAAGCGGGATTAGCGGCGCTGCGCCAAGGCCGCACCACGTTCGTTATTGCGCATCGGCTCTCCACCATTCGTTCAGCCAATCAAATATTAGTATTAGAAGGCGGTCGCATCGTCGAACGCGGCACCCATCACGAATTAATGCTGATCAATGGTCGTTACCGCGAATTACATGACCGCCAATACGCGTTTGAACATGAGCGTTATGTAAACCCCGGCGAAGAATTGGCCGGAGAAGTCAAAGTACGTAGTTGAAGGCCAGTAAAAGATTTTATGGGAATGCGGAGAGGGGATGAGGAAAAAACAGTCTTGCTCTAACGGTATCTCCGCGACGTTGCTGTTGTGAGATATTTTACGACGTGGTAAAAATGCAGATTGGTAGAAAGACCAAACAATCAGCGGACAGTGTACAAGTAAGTTCGTTGCCTTATATCCAACGTGTCCGCAGCGTTAGGAAGTACACATAATGGAAGCATTACTGATTCTTATTCCGCTCGCACTCGTGCTGGGTTCGATCCTGGGGATGATTGCCTTTTTTAAAATGGGCGAACTGAAAGAACGCATAGCCGTACTGGAAAAACGCCTGTCCGAAATACTGCGCGAACGTGATCGTGAAACGATAAAGTCACCTGTAAAATCCGAACCAGCACGCGCGGCGGCTTTAACCGCACGTGCGCCGCAGCCGACCATGTCGCAATCCGTGCGACCTGCACGGTCCGTAGAGCCGGTGAAGCCGGTGGCGTCAATGACGGTAGAAGTGCCGCCAGTTGATTCGTCAGCGGTTATTAAACCACTATCCGCAGCGCTTTCTGTCGAGACTTCCTCAACGCCAATAATTGAACCAGCCAGCCAGCTGGTGTCGACGATCTCAGCGGATATTCCGACAGTCGAAGAACTATTAACCACTCAATCAGTGCCACCGAACATCTTGGAAGCCGTATTACCGTCATCATCAGTGCCATTGTCTTCATCGCCTACTCCATCACGTTCAGAACCAAAAACGGCAAGCTCGGCTAAAACGAATAATAATGAGTCATTCGAATCCATGGTTGGCAAACGCTGGCTGACCTGGGCCGGTATTGGCATGGTTTTTCTCGGCAGCGTGTTCTTTTTGAAATACGCTTATGACCAACAATGGCTCGGTCAGGTTATTACACCGCCGGTTCGTGTTGGCATGTTAGCGTGTGGTGCGATTGCGATGCTTGTGATGGGATTACGTTTGTTGGGTCAGGGTATGACCGCCATTGGACAGGGACTTTCTGGCGGTGGTATTGCGTTGGGATATTTGACCATTTATGGCGCATTTAGTCCGACGCTGATGTTGGTACCTGAACCGTTGGTATCTGGTCATTTCGCCTTTGTTTTAATGGCGCTGGTGACGGCGGGCGGGATGACGTTAGCGGTACGTAAAAACGCGATGGCAATGGCTTTTTGTGCGGTATTGGGCGGCTTTGCGACACCGTACTTGATTGATACCGGCGGCGGTTCACGAGAGGGATTATTTACTTATATTCTCTTATTAAATTTAGGTGTGCTTGGTGCGGCGTGGTTTAGACGCTGGCAAGCGCTCGATCTGTTAGCCTTTGGCGGAACCGTAGCAATATACGCTGGATGGTTACATTTAAAGGAGGGTGTCCCAATTGGTGTAGTCACGATGACGACGTGGTTGTTAATATTCCATATGATTTTTCTGCTCGTGCCATTTGCCCAACATTGGCATTTAAAAACGGCGGTATCCGTTCGTCGTTTCGCTATGGTGGTTGGAAATGTGGCCTTCACCCTGGGTTATGCGGCGTATTTATTAAATGATGAATACCAACTTAGTATGGCGTTGGTGTGTTTTGGTTTAGCCGCAGCTTACGCTATCGCTGGCACGGTGACGCGCCTTCGTGTGCCAGAAGATGAAAAGGTGGTCAATAGTTTCCTCACCATTGGTGCCATGTTGTTAATGTTGGCTTGGTTTTATCTCTTACCAGTCGAGGCCATTGCCACGGCGTGGTGTGCCGAGGCCATCGTTTTATTAATGTTAGGGTATCGTTACGCCCATAATCTGACACGCATCATGGCCCACGTAGTTTTTGTGGTTGCCGTGTTGCGTTTGGCGGTGGTTACTTTACCAAATGCACCAAGCGACGCGGTATTTATCGCGAATAGTTGGCTGATGGCGCTCATCGTCGCTCCATTGGCTATGGCGGGTATGGCTTATACGCATCAACATTTTGGCGCATCAGGGAAAACGACTCGTGGCTGTTGGTGGCTAGCGCTGACGTTATTCTTGGGTGTTGGTTCGGCAGAGTTGATACGTTGTCACGCCTTCACTGGAACGCCCTGGGTCATGTTACCATTAGCCTCAGCGCTCAGTGCTTGGTGGTTAATAGGTGCAGGAATATTAATGGGCGCTGCCTATCGTTGGATATCGCCTGACAGCGCGCGAATAGTCATTATTCCCGTATTAATTAGCACGGTCGCGGCATTTGCGGCATTCAGCGTCCCAACAGTTACGGGATATCCGATTTTAAATGGACGTTTTGTCATGGCACTGTGTACGGTGGTTGCGTTATACGCGTATAGTCGGTGTCATGCGACTGAGCGTCCTTGGTCTGGTCCAGTTGTAGATAATGGACCGTGGACTTTTGCGGCTGTCATTATGACGGTGTTATTGGCGACGTTAGAAACCGTCGCATGGGCCTTTCAACAGGATAAGACAGGCGCTTATTCAACACATCATATTTTAGTCGCTGTTTGGAGCACCATGGCCATCGTGTGTACCGTGTTGGCTCACCAATGGCGCAATACCTGGATCGCTTACGCGGCGGCGCTCACCATGTGTTTAGGCGTCATCGGAGCTTTTGCTCTCTACACCACGAATGACCAGGCGATTCCTCCGTTGGCAAACGCACGGTTTTTAATGGTAGTCTTATCATTAGCCGCATTGGCTTTACAGCGTTTAACGTTTCCGAATAGGGCATGGTTACCAAGTTTCGCGCATGTGGTGACCACCGTCGCATTCATGAGTGAAGGTTTAGCCTGGAGCGAAGACGCCTTTGACGGCGATGCCGAAGTCGCTTGGCGTTTCTGGTCGTTAGCCTTGATCAGCACGTTCTCGGCTGCCTACGGATTTTTCCGTTGGTCACGTGGTGCTAGTGCTGGAGCCGTGTGGATTGGGGTAGTGTTCGGTGGATTTGCCATGTTGTGTAGTTTGCTTGGCCTAATGGCGCCGTGGCTTGCGAATATATTATTTATTAATGGACGTTATGCCGTGATGGCGCTGACGATTGTAGTGATGTTTTATGGTTGGACGACATTGCGTTCTCGTCCGATAAACGAAGAAGCAGGACTTACGCGTTTCATCTTTTGGGCAGCTGCGGCTTTTCTCTTTCTATCAGCGACGTGTGAACCAATTGCCTTTTATAACGAACATTACCGCAATGATCCGGTTGCTCGACGTTTGTCGACATTTGCGGTGACGGTGGTGTGGGTAATTTTAGCGTCGACTGCATTAGTGGTCGGATTCCGTTTCCGTCAGCGCACCATGCGACTATTAGCGTTGGGATTATTTGCCCTGACGGCAGCGAAATTGTTATTAGTCGACATGAGCGGTTTCCAGCAAATCTATCGTATTTTGGCGTTTATGTTGGTTGGTGTGGTGCTGATAGCCGCATCATATCTCTATCATCGCTTAGAGCGACGCTTGTTGGGAAGTAATGATGCACCCCAGGTTAAGGATCCGTTAACGCCCGAAAATCAATAAGGGTCAAGCGACCGCCGCTTGCTGCGCTGGCAGAGTTTGCACAGTGCCGCCATGCCTACTCAGAAAAAATCATCCGCCACTAAACGCGTTGCATCTGCACGTGTTTCCGTCAAACGCCAACCACATGAAAAAACCAGCGTAAAAAAAGTGAGTCGTTCAACGGCGCAAACTGGCCTTAATGATATGCTGCGTGGCGTCGACTGGCGCGGACAATTGTATGATGGCCAGGTGGTTTTACTCGATCAGACGCAATTGCCTCAAAAAGTTGTGTATCGCAACGTAAGCGATGTTGAGTCGTTACGCTCCGCCATCATTGGTTTGGTGGTGCGTGGTGCACCCGCGATAGGAATTGCTAGCGCATATGGCATCGTCTTGCATTTAGTGCCCTTCGCGGTGAAAGCGAAAAAGGCAACGGCATTAGAAAAACCATTTAAACACGCTTTTGAACGTTTAGTTTCTAGTCGCCCAACGGCGGTAAATTTGCGTTGGGCTTTGGAACGTATGCGCGATTGTTTTGATCGTCACACGACGGATCTGACCGCGATCGAATTATGCGCGCGTTTATTAATGGAAGCCAAGCGCATTCACCGTGAAGACGCAGAATTGTGCGCGCGTATTGCTGAAAATGGCATGGCGTTATTGCCCGCCAGCGGAGGCATTTTAACCCATTGTAATACCGGCGCGTTAGCGACGGGTGGTGTTGGCACGGCCATTGGCTGTATCTTATATGCGCATCAAGCTGGTAAACATATCTCGGTGTTTGCCGATGAAACCCGTCCTTTATTACAAGGCGCACGTCTTACCGCCTTGGAATTACAGCGCGCGGGCGTACCCGTGACCCTGATTTGTGATAATATGGCTGCCCATTTAATGCAGCGTGGTCGTATTCAAGCGGTGATCGTCGGTGCTGATCGCATTACCGCGAACGGTGATGCAGCGAATAAAATTGGCACCTATGGTTTAGCCGTATTGGCCAAACATCATGGCATTCCTTTTTACGTCGCGGCACCTTACAGCACTTTCGATCTCTCGCTTAAAGATGGTATGGATATTGTGATTGAAGAACGCCACGCTGATGAAGTGCGCGCACCACAGGGTACCGTATTTGCGCCAGCCGATGTGCAGGTTGCTAATCCAGCATTCGATGTGACGCCAGCGAATTTAATTACGGCGATTATTACGGAACGCGGTATTATTCATCGTCCAAACGCAAAAAGCGTGGCTAAATTAATGGCGAATGGCCATAGCAATCCTGCCGTTTAATATGAAGAAGCTGCGTGTTTATATCATTATTGTCGACGTCGTGCTAATTATGGGCATGGCGTTGGCAATTTTGGCACAAAGCGCTGGAAATGTATTCGCCTTAGCATTTTTACCGTGGCTTGCTTGGCCGTATCTGATTGCCATTCAAGTGTGGTGGTCGAGTAAAACCCAGGTCGGACATCTATGTTTGGCGTTATTTATTGCTTTGTGTGCCCTCATCCAAGCCAGCGTTTATTTTAAGGTGTTCATCTGGCACGTTGACGCGCAATCCACTTTCAATTGGTTTTTAAGTCCATTGTATTGCGTGGTTGGGACCGTGTTGCTTATTCCCTATGTCATAGAACGACGGAAAATTAAAAGACTAAACGCCGAACTGGCTCAGCCTTTAGTGGCATCATCAACCGCACCAACTGCAATATCCCATCATGGCTGAAACTACCCCTGGCCATCTCCGTTTAGCACCTGGCATAGAGGTGCCTCAGGCTGCACTCACGTTTAGCGCTTCACGTTCTGGCGGCCCAGGCGGACAACACGTCAATACCACCTCGACCAAAGTTGAATTACGCCTGGCGATTAATGCAATTTGTGGTCTGTCGTGGAAAGCATTCGACCGATTGGTGATTCTCTCTGGCAGTCGGCTGACCGCTGATGGTGAATTAATTATGACCTGTGATGAATCGCGCAGTCAACGCACCAACCGTGATTTAGTCGTTGAACGCCTTTGTGAATTGATCCGTGATGCAGTGGCTGTCCCAAAAGCGCGCAAGCGCACGAAACCCAGCCGGGGCAGTATTGAACGTCGTCTCGAAGGCAAAGCCGCGACCAGTGATCGCAAAAAGACTCGGACTCAGCGACCGGACGTGGAATAAAGCGTCTAGAGGGTGAAAGGAGTCTTTTGGTAGGGCCGTAAGAATGATCGTTTAGAGCGCTTTTGTGCACTGTTTGTTGAAGACAGCGAAAAAATGAGCAAAGAGACTTATTGCTCGACCATGTTTTTATGCTCAGGATGCACACCACCAACCACACAGGAGTATGGCCGATGTTCTACCGTCAGTTCTCGTTTGTCTCACTTATGCTCATGGCCAGCGCAATGCTGGTGCAGGCTGCCGAAGACGGCTTTGTGCCGCTGTTCGATGGCAAGACTATAACGGGTTGGAAAAATGCCTATGAATGGGGCACGGTCGAAATTAAAGATAGTGAAATACATTTAACCGGCGAAAAGAAATTTTTCGTCTGCACGGAAAAATCCTACAGTGATTTTATTTTTGAAGGTGATGTCCATTTGCCAGAGGGTAAAGCAAACGCTGGATTCATGTTCCGTGCGCATGTCCAGCCAGGTAAAGTATTCGGCTATCAAGCCGAAGTCGACGGCGATCCCGCGCGCGGTTGGTCCGGCGGATTGTACGATGAAGGTCGTCGCCAATGGTTTATCAGCCCAATTAAGGCGGACCCAGAAAATGTTAAGGCGTGGCGCGCTCGTGCTGGCGAGACCTTCAAACGCAATGACTGGAACACCTATCGCATAACGTGCATCGGTAAAAAGTTAAAAATTGAAGTGAACGGTGTAGTTACCACCGACGTCGAGGACGACATGGACGCAAGCGGCCCGTTAGGAATTCAACACCACGGCGAAAAAGGTGCGACCTATCGTTATCGCAATTTGCGCATTAAAGAAATAAAGTAAATTATCTCATTACTGACCAAAAGCGAACGCCCAATGATCTGATGATCATTGGGCGTTTTTGTTCGCAGAGACATTTTGAAGTTTATCGCGTTAGGAAAGAACGTTATTGCGCTGCAGTTGGCAGGACTGGTGTTCGTTCTTCCCCAGCTTTGTTGGTCACGATTTCAAATTCATTTGGCTTATTGGCAACGGTTTGAACTTTACCATCAACAAGTTTGGCAACGAGGTTCAAAGAAGCAAGAAAGTCATGATCCTGAAAGTCTATTGTCAGCTCTTGGTTTTGTAATTGCGGGTCAATACGAATAACTGAACCAGTGAGTTTCGCCATAAATTCAACGACATATTGAGCCTTCATGACTTCTACTCGCAATGTGATAGGCGGGAAATTGGTCGCTGGTTCTTTAGCAATATCTACCCCAGGAACGGCGGCGATTGTTGGTGCGGGAACAATGGTAAAGTGATCGGCTTTTTCTTTGTCTGCCTGAACCGTGCCGCCGGTAAGTTTAGCAATGTCGTTTAGGACGTCGAGAAATGGCGTATCACTAAATTCAAAAGCGATTCGTGTCTCGCTCAGTGCTTTATCAATTACTACGGTTGTATTCGTTAATTGTGCGACCCATTTCAAAGCGTCATCGGCACGCATGTCTTTAACTTTGAGCGTTACGGTACCGAGATCAGTAGCCGCTTTAGCCGGTGTCTCTTCAGTCGCTGGCGCTGGTTTTTCAGGTGGTTTTATTGCGTCAGCGGCAATCAACACCGATACACCTAAAGCGAAAGTAAGCGTGGTTGTTATCAGTGCGGTTTTAACCGTTGCGATGGTCAGATGCATAGAGGCTCCTTGTGCCAAGGTATTGGCAGCACTGGTTTTCGTTAAAGATAATAAAACGGTTGAACTTGGGATGGTTTGTGCCGCCGCGCTGGCGACGTTTCCACCAATAAGAGTGACTAACGTAGCCGCGCCCACGGGTGTGCCATGACGCACTAAATAATTTCGTAAGGATAATAATCCACGTTGCGTCAGTTTGTACGCATTCGCTGTCGAGACTCCTAGGCGTTGAGCAATCTCTTGAGCGGAATTATTTTCAGCATGCAATAAAACCGCCGCGCGTTGCTGATCTCCAAGACGCAACAAGGCACTATCAAGTTGTGCCAATACAGCGGCTTCCGGCTTAGAGGTTGGAGCATGAGGTGGTTCTATATGAGCCAAAACCTCATGACGTCGTTGGGCGGAACGGCGTGCATCGCGACAAACAAAATGACAGACGCGATGCAACCAAGCGGCAAGCGCCGGAGCGCGTAACGCTGCGGCAGGACGTCGCGCCAACACCATAAAGACGGCTTGCACACAATCATCGACTTCAGTCATGGCGACTTGTCTGCGACAGGCATTAATGACTAAAGTATGATAACGAGCGGCGAGTTGCGAAAAAGCTTTGTCATCACCGCCCCGATAGGCCTGCAACAGAGAAACATCATCAGTTGGCATAGTCATAGTATAACGCTGAGCCGTCAGTTGAGTGCTGACGATCTCGTCGCTAGCACGTTGGTCTTGGCATAGTTGATATTGCTGTGGGCGGAGTGTCATAGTTTCTGCTTCCATATGGCCACTGAGACATGGGATTGGACACGAACTTGGTGTGGACCAAGTGAAGGTGACTCAAGTATTCTAAAACGAGTTCACGAGCGGAGCGAAAGGAGGGGTCTTAAAAAGTGACATAAAACAAGTCATAACAAGTAGATAGACACATTAAGAAGCGCTTCGACGTGCTTAGGGCATTGGCTCGCCAGTGTTTATGGCATCCCCCGATGTCGCAAAGGTGCTAGGCAAACCCTCTCGATTATATGATTGACTCCAATCATATAATCCTCAGCATCACCACCCATGCAGGTCAGACCATGAAGGTTGCTTACGAAGTGGTGAAGGCGCGGCGCGATCAATTAGCGCAGTTACTGAGCGAACATCAGTACCTGCCATTGGCCGAGGTGTGCCAGCGTTTGAGTATTAGCGAAGCCACTGCGCGTCGAGATTTAACCGCCCTGGAACGGGACCACAGCATCACCCGTACCTATGGTGGTGCGGTGGGTGATTATAATCGCCGCTTCGATTCATTCCGTGATCGCTTGACGTTAGCAGCGGATGCTAAGCAGCGCATTGCAGCGGTTGCTCTGACGATGATTAAACCACGCACGACCATTTATCTAGATGGTGGCACGACCGTCCATGCGCTGGCTGAATTATTAGTTGCCGGTGGTCCGCGTCCAATAACGGTGGTAACCAACAATTTAATGGTCGCAGAGCGTTTGAGCGACATTGAAGGCATCGAATTAAATGTGTTAGGTGGCCAATATTTACATCGTCAGTCAGTGATTCTGGGACCAAAGGCGCAGGCCTCGGCAAAATTGTGGCGCTACGATTTGGCGTTATTTGGTGCTGAAGCATTAACCGCGCGCGGTCTATGGAATTCTCAGGCCGATGTGGTTGCAGTAGAACGCACCGTGTCCAAAGCCGCGAAATCAACGGTGTTTCTCGTCGACCAAGCAAAACTTGGTGCGACTGCCCCGGTATTCTTATTGCCGTGGGCTGACATTTCGCATCTGGTGACAGATGCATCAGCTGAAATTTTGGCTGAACACGGTATAGAACTTCCTAAACGCATGTTGGTGAGTGCTTAATTATGACGACCTATCATTTAGCCTTGGATTGCGGTGCCGAAAGCGGTCGTGTCATGTTAGGGACACTAATCAACGGTAAATTAGAGCTAGAAGAACTGCATCGCTTTCCCACCGGTGTCGTGCGATTAATGGATTCCATGCGCTGGGACGTATTGCGCATAGCCGATGAATTACGTCAAGGTGTGCGCATGGCTGCCGCCCGTGGATTACCAATTAGCAGTTTAAGCAGCGATACCTGGGGCGTTGACTACGTACTGATGCGAGCTGGCGAACCAATTTTATCAATGCCACGGCACTATCGCGATCCACGTAATATTCCGGCCTATGATAAAACCAGAAAAGCCCTGGGCGAAGAGTTGATTTTTTCCGAAACTGGCATTCAGTTCATGGCTATTAATACGCTCTATCAAATGGTGGCAGCGCAGGACGCCGACCCCGCGTTGTTACAGACCGCTGAACGTATGATTCCCATGGGCGATTGGTTTAATTATATTTTTAGCGGTAAAGCCGTTGGCGATGCTTCGATGGCCAGCACCACGCAGCTTTATAATCCGAAAACACGGGCGTGGTCGAAAGTCCTGATTGAAAAATTGAAATTACCTGCGCATTTGTTCCCAGAAATCGTCGCCTGTGGCACCGTGCTGGGTCCAGTGACGCCGATTTTTGCGAGCGAAACGGGTTTACATCCGGCGACCAAAGTAATTGCCACTTGTTCGCACGATACCGGCGCCGCCGTTGCAGGCGTACCCGCTGATGGCGGCAATGATTGGGCGTACCTCAGTTCAGGAACGTGGTCGTTGCTTGGTGTCGAACACCATGAACCGGTGATTACTGACAAGAGTCGAAAATATAATTTTACCAACGAAGTGGGCGTCGATCACACCATCCGCTTATTGAAAAATATCAGTGGTTTATGGGTGGTGCAGGAATGTCGCCGTGCCTGGGAAGCTCAGGGCAAAGCCTATGATTATAGTGAACTCACGCGTTTAGCTGAAGCTGCGAAACCCCTGGTTTCATTAATTAATCCGAATGATCCACGTTTCGTCACTGCCGATGATATGCCGAATAAAATCGCGGCTTATTGCCGTGAAACCAAACAGCCGGTGCCACAGACCCCAGGTGATTTCGTGCGCTGCGCCTTAGAAAGCTTGGCGTTATCGTATCGTCGCACTTTGGGTGAATTAGAAGACACCACCGGACGCACCTTAACCAAACTGCATATTGTTGGTGGTGGGACGAAGAACCAATTACTTAATCAATTAGCCGCAAATGCGACCGGTCGTACCGTTTTCGCAGGACCAGTCGAAGCAACGGCGGCTGGTAATATTCTGATTCAAGCTATGGCTCTTGGCCAACTCAAAGATCTCGCGGAAATTCGCCGTGTCGTGCGGAATTCCTTTTCCATAATCACCTATCAGCCAAGCGACGCCGCCACGTGGAACGCCGCTTATAACCGTTTTAAGGATCTCCCATGACTTCATCAGCAAAGCCCGGTGTTCGTCCCTATCCAGTGTGGGATGTCGCCCACGCCGCAAAACTAGATGGCGTCGGTAAATTAGTTTACCGCTCTAATTTGCTGGGTTCAGACCAGCGCGTGACCAATACCGGCGGTGGAAATACCTCGGCCAAGGTGATGGAAAAAGATCCGCTGTCTGGCAAAGACGTGGAAGTCATGTGGGTCAAAGGTTCCGGCGGCGATTTACGTACGTCGAAAAAGGATAATTTTAGCTCGCTCTATCAAACGAAATTACTCGAACTTATTCCACTCTATAATGCAGCGCCAGTGAAAGGTCCAAAGACCGACGTTGAAGACAATATGGTCGGCATGTATCCGCACTGTACTTTTAATTTAAATCCACGTGCGACGTCGATTGATACTCCGCTCCATTCATTCGTTCCGCACAAGCATGTTGACCACATGCATCCCAACTCGGTGATTGCAGTAGCTGCGGCGAAGAATGCCAAAGAACTGACCAAGAAAATCTATGGCGATGAATTAATCTGGACCCCATGGCAACGCCCAGGCTTTGATTTAGGCCTGCAATTACAGTCGATTTGCGCTCAGCATCCGAAAGCCAAAGGCGTGATCATGGGCGGTCACGGCGTGATCAATTGGGCGGACGAAGATCAAGCCTGTTACGATTTGACCATGGACGTCATCAAGAAAGCTGATGATTACATAACTAAATGTGACAAGGGTGAAAAAACCTTTGGTGGACAAAAATATAAATCATTAGATGCGGCTGGCCGCAAAGCCGTATTAGTGAATGTGTTACCATGGTTGCGTGGACAAGTTTCGAAAACCAAACGTTTAGTCGGCACGGTGCAAGAAGACGAAACCATGTTGCGTTTCGTCAATTCAGTAGATGCCCCACGTTTAGCTGAACTTGGCACGAGTTGTCCCGACCATTTCTTGCGCACCAAAATTAAACCATTGTACGTCGCCTGGAATCCACAGACCGAAGACGTCTTGGCCCTGCGCAATAAATTAGCCACTGGTTTAGAGCAATACCGCAAAGATTACGCAACTTATTATAATAAATGCAAACGCAGCAATTCCCCCGCCATGCGCGATGCAAATCCAACGGTTATTTTGATTCCAGGTGTTGGTATGATTGCCTGGGGTAAAGATAAGAGTGAAAGCCGCGTCACTGCGGAATTCTATAACTGCGCTGTCGAAGTGATGCGCGGTGCCGAAGCGATGGATGAATATGTTGCCATCGACCTGCAAGAAGCTTTCGATATCGAATATTGGTTACTTGAAGAAGCCAAGCTCAAGCGCATGCCGCCAGAAAAAGAATTATCACGCCAAATCATCGCGGTTATCGGTGCTGGTTCAGGTATCGGTAAAGAAGTATCGCATCGCTTAATTAAAGAAGGTGCGCACATCGTGTGCGTCGACATGGGTGCGGAATCAGCGAAGGCCACGGCAAAAGAACTCACCGACATTCACGGCGTTGGCATTGGCGTCGCAGGCACCGGACTCAGCGGTTGCGGCCCAGCCATTGGTTTAGTCGCCAATATTACCGATCGTTCTTCCATTCGTGCGATGTTGGAAGATGTCATCATCGCTTATGGTGGCGTCGACACGGTGATGGTGACGGCCGGTATTTTCGTTGCTCCAGATACCAAGGGAATGATCCCAGACGACAAATGGGGTCTGACCTTCGACATCAACGTTATTGGCCAGGCATTTGTCGGCGAAGAAGCATTCAAAATCTGGAAAGAGCAGGGCCTGAAAGCCAACCTCATCATCACCACCTCGGTGAATGCTGCGGTAGCGAAGAAAGGCAGCTTAGCCTATGACACTTCGAAAGCCGCCGCGAACCATTTGGTACGCGAAATGGCCATCGAAATGGCTCCGTTGGTGCGCGTCAACGCCGTCGCCCCAGCCACGGTTGTCCAAGGCAGCAACATGTTCCCACGCGACCGCGTGATCAGCAGTTTGGCTAAATACAAAATTGATTACACCGAAGCCGAAGACACCGAATCGCTGCGCACCAAGCTGGCGAATTTCTATGCCGAACGCACGTTGACCAAATCACCGATCACCCCAGCCGACCAAGCCGAAGCGCTGTTCGTCTTAGCCTCTAACCGCCTGTCCAAAACCACCGGACAAATCATCAATGTTGATGGTGGTTTGCATGAGGCGTTCTTGCGTTAGGGATTGCCCCTGTCTGGAAGTCCGGAAGTCGGATCACGAGAGAGATTAAAATCACCGAGGGCGTCGAGCACGCAGAGGAGGGAGGAAGGGCCCAACTCTGTAGGCTTGGCGCCCTCGGTGGTTTTATTTTAGGCAGGAGAAAAAGTCGATTAACGAGGGCTTATGCAGGTTCCCAGGGTTTTTCCCTGGGCTGGTAGCGGGGTGTTCCTTCGGAGCTTATATTTTAATTTCATTTCTTGGGGTCAATTTTTTCTCGTTATTCTACGATTATCGTTTTGTGATTATTGAGAACTTATCGTCACGAATATCGCCCATTTAATCGCGTGTATCCGA
>CANETI010000009.1 GCA_947440715.1 Planctomycetota bacterium
ATGTGCGTGAAACGTGTGGACTATTACGTTATTCACCGAGCGTACGGGCTTTTGCGCTCATCACGTGGAGCTTGTTAACAAAAGATCCACGCGCGAGTGCCTGGGAACGACAATGTCGTGCGGTGCGCGATATTACTCGCGTCCATGGCGATGCGCCGAATGCGTCTGGATTAGCCCAGGAAATAAGCGAAGCGCTACGCGTGATCGCCAAGCAACACGGCCTCGACGCAATGCTGGCCGATGCGGCTGGACATTATTTAATTGCTGAATTAGGCGAAGAGCCACGTTCCCATGTCATTAAATCTGGTGAAGCAGCAGATCTCGAACGTGCCTTATGGGAACATTTACGCGTTGCCGGTGTGGCGGACAGTGTGCGTGAAGATTTGCGCGCCTTGCAACACCAACCAGCTGCAGGACTGCGCTTAGCCAAGGCTTGGGTTGATGCGTTTTTACGCGCACATCCACAGCAACCAGCCCACGTTGCTGAAGAAGTCGCTGCCTGGCTCGCGGTCGGAGATGCGCTGGTCCACGAAGTCATGCATGCGCGAACGCATATCGAGCTGAACGGTTTGCTCGGTCAACATCCGACCATTATTAATCAACAACTGCGCATCGCCATTGATCTCTATGATTTGCGTTTAACCACCTTCACGGCGATTGATGTGCCGCGCTTTCGTCATTTTCAAGAACGCCGCCGGATATTACTCGAAAAAGAACGCGCGTGCCTGCGCATTGATGAATTTAAACCGCGCGTGCTTACCAGCTTTGTGCGCAATCGCTTGATTAACGACGTCTATATTCCGCTCATTGGCGATAATTTAGCCAAACAAATGGGCGCCCTCGGAGCCACCCGGCGAACTGATTTAATGGGCATGTTGTTGCTGATTTCCCCTCCTGGGTACGGTAAAACCACCTTAATTGAATATGTCTCCAGCGTTCTTGGACTAGCTTTTATAAAAATTAACGGCCCGGCTTTAGGTCACGTGGTTCACAGCACCGATCCTGCGACTGCCCCCAACGCCGCTGCGCGCCAAGAATTAGAGAAGCTCAATCTCGCTTTTGAGATGGGTAATAATGTCTTAGTCATGATTGATGATATTCAGCACACGCATCCAGAGTTTTTACAAAAATTCATTTCCCTGTGCGACGGCAGCCGTCGTATTGAAGGCGTGTGGCGTGGACGGGCACGAACTTATGATCTGCGCGGTAAAAAATTTGTCGTGGTCATGGCTGGCAATCCGTACACCGAATCCGGTGAGCAATTCAAGATTCCTGACATGCTCGCGAATCGTGCCGATACGTATAATTTAGGCGATATTTTAGGCGGTCATGCAGATTCGTTTGCCCTCAGTTATATTGAAAACTCACTCACGGCCAATCCGGTATTGTCACAACTCGCTGGACGTCCACAGCAAGATCTCTACCGCTTTACGCGCATAACCAAAGGCGACGAAGAAGCCCGCGGTGAACTCGAACATCCGTATTCGGCGTTGGAAGTCGGCGATATTTGCGCCGTGCTCAAGCATTTACATCGCGTGCAGTTTATTTTAGGCCAAGTTAATTCGGCCTATATTGCCAGCGCCGCGATGGCTGACGCTTACCGCGTTGAACCGCCATTTAAATTACAAGGCAGCTATCGAAATATGGCAAAAATAGCGGCGAAAATCGTCCCGTTGATGACGGATGATGAGCGCGAACAAGTCATTAATGATCACTACGCTGGTGAAAGCCAAACCCTCACCACCGGCACTGAATCTAATGTGCTCAAATTTAAAATGATGTTTAATAAAGCCAACGCCACTGAAGCCGCGCGCTGGAAGGATATTTGTTCCATCTATACCCGCCGCCAAGAATTAGGCGGCGCTGATGACCCCGCAACCAAAGCCGTCGTCCAATTAGCTAAATTAGGCGATCAACTGGGCGCTTTGCACACCGCGATTCACGACGTCGCCAGCGCGACCCACGAACGCAGTTTAGACGAACGCAAACACCAAAGTGAACGTCTCGACCAATTATTAGACCGTTTAATTATCTCCTTGGCCACGCTCAAACCAGAACCACTTGCCGCTGCGCCCGCGCCTAAAGTTGAAATTATTAATACCTTACCCAAATATTACGCCAACCTCTACGCACATCAAATTCAGGTCATCGAAAAAACCTTAATTCCAACCATCGAAGCCATTGGCACTATGATTGGCCAGTCGTTATCCGCCAAAGAACACCTCGGCGGCATCGCTAGCGACCTACGCGCCATGATCGCTAAACAAGCGAGTTCTAATGTGATTGAAGGCAAGGAAGGCGAGTAAACGACTAAGCGCGTTTATTCCCGAATCGTCACGCGGATGCCTGGGCGGATGAGATCGAATACCCAGGAAATATCCTCTTGGGTCAAGCGCACACAGCCATGACTACCATTTTTTTCTAGCCACACGTCGGATGATTCTGCGGTGAAGCCGTGGATGCCGATGCCTTTAAATTGGGCAGTCGGGCCATGTTCAAAGCCAATCCAATAGCCGCCAAGGACATTGCCTTTATCTTGTGGTTTAAATATTTTTCCCGTGTCGGGGTCACGCCATTCGGGATTACGCACACACATTGCCACGTTGGTAGAACCGAGTGGCGTCGGCGAACGATCACGACCCAAGCCACAACGAAAAACACCAATAAGATGCGAGCCGCGCCACAGCATCATGCGATAGGATGAACGTGAGACGATAATTTCTAATGGGACGGTGGCGAGATCCAATACCGTCAGCGTTTGATCAATACGCAATCCACGCGGGTCATAATCGGCATTTAATCGCGCGATTAATTCCACTGAGCAGCGATAACGACGGGCGATAGCAACGGGAGTTTCGCCCGGTGCAACGCGATGCGTCACCAAGCCCACCCAAGAACTGTCTGCAGCCGGTAGATTACTGTAAAATAATTGCCGGCAAAACGGCGCGACTCGATCGGCCAAGGCTAACGCTTCGTCTTGCGCCAAGGTCGGCAACACCGTGCTGACTTCCATGATGAGCGGGGTCAAGGCGGCGCGATCATCCGCTGCGGCTGCAAAGGAATCATTTAACGACGCGCCACGCACGGTGACGACAGTGGCCATGAGCAAAATGACCATGATGAATGACTGTCTCATCGCTCCTTTACCCACTCTTACGATCGACGGCGCAAATCATTACCAGCCTTGCGCGTTTGCTTCGCTTGTTCTTGATGACTATAGCGTTCTTCACCTGGTCCCCAGGGATCAGCGTGATTGTGATAGCCATTTACTTCCCAAAATCCGCGTCGGTCGTGGGTCATCAATTCAAAACCATTGACCCATTTCGCGCCTTTCCACGCCCATAATTTTGGCACCACCACGCGCGCTGGACCACCATGTTCGATATCTAATGGCTCGCCGTCAGCTTCGGTCACCACTAAAGCATCATCGTCGAGCACTGCTGCTAAATCGGTGTTGGTCGTGTAGCCACCGTATCCATGCTGCATGACATGCGTACAATCAGCGTTCGGAACGACTAAGGCTAAAATATCTCGCACGCGATATCCGCCCCAAATAAAATTATAACGCGACCACGTGGTGACGCAGTGCATGTCGGCTTGGACACGGATAAATGGCAGCGCGGTGAGTCCCGCCCAATCAATTTCTGTTGGCGTAGCGCACGCACCCCAAATACGCATGCGCCAATTATCCGTGCTCACCTGCGGCGTTGGACCATAGGTCAACACCGGCCATTTCGTGGTTTCGGTTTGGCCATTCGGCAAGCGCGGCTGATCTGCCGGATGCGTTTGAATGTGCTCGACTTTATTATTAATAGGACTCACGGTGCGTGCACTTCTGTATCAGGGACACAAATTAAAAATGGTTCTGCCCACTGCGCGACATCGGTTAATGACCACACCACACGCTTTGCTTCAGCAGGACTTGCGATGCGCGCTAAACGTAATCCCTGTTCGGCACCGGTTAATAATCGTGCTGGGCCATCGCCGCTTTCTTCGATGGGGGTGTACACCGCCGGAGCTGGACCTTCGCGCCAACCAGTAACGGCACACCAATGCCAGCCATCGTCTAAGTGTAATTTAATTGCGTCGACAGGCCGACCTGGACCGGTTTCGCTAAACGTGGCCATAACTGGTTCGTCCAGGTTGTCATTCGGTTCAATATCAATGTACATGGGCAGATTCCGACGCGGTGACGAGTGGCGGCAAGGCTTGTAGTGGATTTCCTAGCAAGCTGAAGCCAAGTGTTTTCCAGGGCTCCACACCACGTGTAGCGCGCCCTAGGTGATTTTTAAAGCGTTTGTGTTGCCAAAAATATTGCCCAGGGACCGCTGCAATCATGGCGCCCAATAAATCCATAGAGGCCTGTACCAGTGCCGCTTCGTCACCTGCATGGCTCGGCAACGGACGACCAACCATTAATACAAACTCACCAGCACGACGTCGGTAACACAAGCCAGGAACAATCGGCACGCCACCACGCTTAGCAAAAAATGCTGGACCTGAATGGCAAAACGTTTCGACACCCATAAAAGTTGCGCGTACACCTTCTTCCGGCGATGGACCTTGATCAGCCATTAAACCAACGGGCACTCCGCTGCGTAATGCGCGTAAAACTTGTACCGCTGTGGTGCGATCACCTTTTTGCGTCAACAAGACCGTCACCCCCAATTTACTGCGCTGCACGTTAGCAATTTTATCAATTTCTGGGTTATGCTGGGCCTTGGCATAGGCATATAATTTTGGCACAAAACGCGTCAATCCATGCGCGCCGAAATCCCAGTTTCCCAAATGTGGAGTTAAAAACACACAGCCGGGAGTATTCGTCATCACTTGTCGTAGCCAGGTTGGACTCGCCACGGTCAAATGCCGTTCACCACCGTCCACGCCTCCGACCGTCCACAATTCGATAAACGATGCACCCATGCTGGCAAACGAACGTCGCACCACGGCTCGACGGGCGGAGCCACGTAAGCCAATGGATTCGCGAATGCAGGTGCTGGCAACCTTTCGTCTAACACCCAAATAAAATGTCAGCAGCCCTAAACTACCACCTACTCGACTCGCGGTATCAACTGCCATCAGCGACAATAAACGCAGCAACGGCAGTATCAGCAAGCGGTTGAGCATGGCGAGAGAACTCTAGTCCCCATGCTCAAATTGCACTGATGGTTCCTGCCACCGCCCTGGTGCGATGGCGCAGAGTTACCCTCACTCCTGCACCGACACCGACAACTATGATCGAAAAACATACCCAACCTTCATGCTTCTTATGCCGGATTGAGGACAGCCTTGTCAGAATGTGCCTGACCGCTACGGTCCGCGGCCCGAAAATGGCCGCCTAAGCGGCGAGGAGCGACACCATGGCTATGAAACGCGTTTGGATTGAAGAAGGCTGCATCGTCTGCAATGCCTGCGAAACCACCTGCCCTGAAGTCTTCAACGTCACTGAAGATAGCTGCACTATTCGCGCCGACGTGCGCGAAGACGGTAAAGACACCACGAATCTCAGCGAAAAATCCGCCCTCAAAGGCAAATTTGGTGATGAATTGGCCGACCAAATCGAAGAAGCCGCCGAAGGCTGCCCGGTCGAAGTCATTAAATTCGAATAAAAACCTGAATTCGTACGGACTGGCTACAGGGTCACGGCGTAAACCGTGACCCTTTTTGCGTTTACATCATATCTTGCGACACCAAAGACTGATAACAAAGTTGGTCCTCAAGTCCGTTGGCAAGTTGCCGTCACTATGGGTAACCAGGGGGCTCTCCTGGAGTGAGGTTATTATGGAAATTAAAGGTGATTTTCGTCCGGTAGATCCGGCACTGCGAAAACGGCAAGCGGACGCCGCTGCTGGTCGCAGTACGCCGTCGTCTGACGCGACCCCTCCACGCACTGATGCGGTGATTTTGGGCGAAACCAGCCCACAAGCCATCGCTCGCTATGTGGAGATGATTAAAGCAATGAACCCAGCCGACCTGCATCGGGTCGAAGAACTGCGCGCCCGCATTGCGGATGGCAGTTTCACCGCCACTCCAGACGAACTAGCCGGTCCGCTCAGCGACCTGCTAGATCGCGGCGACGCCTGACGGCCATTGTTATGTCACTCCTTCGGCACGGATGCTGTTTGCTCCTGCTGATGGGTATTGCCCATAGTGCTGAACTGACGGTCTTAGAGGCCGGCAGTTCGGAGCAATTAACCGCCCTGGGTAACGAAGCACTGATGCAAGGGCGGTTTGAAACCGCCATTGAACATTACCGACGCGCACTGACCGTCGATAAGACTTCGTTTCAAGCCACCTTTAATCTGGCTCTCGCTTATCAAAATTTAGACAAGGATAGCGAAGCGAGCCGTTGGTACGATGAAGCATTAAAGATTAGTCCTAAACACGCAGAAGTGCTGTGTAATTTAGGATACCTCTCCTTTCGCGCTAAAGATTGGGTTCAGGCCGAAGAACGTTTTTTACTCGCCGCCCGACAAGCTGCAGGATCCACTGGTGCCGCTGATTATTGGTATAACGTTGGTACCGCGCGGGAAAAACGTGAACAATGGGCTGAGGCTCGTCGCGCCTATGATGAATGCCTGTCCTTGAACAAAGATCACTTTGGCAGCCATTTCAATGTTGGCACGTTATATTTAGGTGCTCTCGCAGACCAGCCAAAAGCGTTAGAAAAAGCCGAGGCCGCGTTAACTAAGGCGCGCGACTTAGCTCCTTCGCGCGCCGAAGCTTGGGTAAATTTAGCCTTATGCCATGAACGCATGGATAAAACCGAAGCCAAAGATGATATCAATAAAGCGGTCGAGGTTGCCAGTCCTACTTACAAACCACATGCCCTGTGGAACCGCGCGCTATTTTTTGATCGTCAACGTCCACCACAACGCTTGGCTATGCGCGATGATTTACAAGCGGTACTGGTGCTTGAACCACATTATCCTGGTGCCAACGGCTTATTAGGTGCCTATCACTTTGCGATTGGTGAATTTGATCAAGCAGCCGTTCTCCTTAATCGTGAAGTCACGGGCGATCATTTTGACGCACATAATACCATTGACGTCGAAGCGCATTATTTACTCGCGATGTTACATACTGATCATCGCCCTGATTCGGTGAAAGCATTAAGTCACGCGTCAGCTTATTATAAACTACGGCCTGACAGCGCAAAAATTCAAGAGCTACGTCGACGCGCCTTGCGCATGAGTACCACGTTTACCACCACGTCGGTACATAACGCTCAAAGCACGAACAACAGCAATAATAACCAAATTGAACACCATAATTCTGCCGCACCAAAATCACTTGATGGACATGCACCTCATGTCCATGCACCAGAAAAGAACCACCCCGCACCTGATCCGCACCACGCGCCCGCAGCGGCCCCCGCAGCGCATCACTGATTTGCATTCAAACGCGCTGCTGTTTTGAGGAGTTTCCATGGCCGCATGTACGTTTATTTATGCGGATCCACATGCGCCATGCCCACATGCCGCGATGGATGGTTCATCCTGCTGTTTGTGGCATAATACCACCATTATTAAGAGCGATCCGTATGTACGTGATTTGCTCAAACGCGCCGACGCATCAACGCAAGGCGACCTCGCCGGATTTCACCTCGCTGGTTTACAATGGCCCAATGCAAAGTGGCCATTACGCAATTTAATCCATGCAGACTTACGTGATGCTCACTTAGACGGTGCGGACCTAAGCGGTGCCGATTTAACCACCGCAAATTTGAAACGCGCAAGTCTGATGCGTGCAGACCTACGCGGAGCTCAACTCTGTGGCGCAGATCTTAGTCGCACAAATTTATCAAATGCCGACTTACGCGATGCTAATTTAAGTGGCGCGCATTTATCCGGCACCATTCTCAATGGTTGTGATTTACGTGGAGCAAATTTAGCCGGTGCACATATCGTTGATTTTTGCTGGAATCGCCGCACTCGTTTTGCTGGTGTCAAAGGACTAGAGGCACAACAAACCAGTTCCAATGATGGCGACCCCACGCAAGCTTTTCCCGCACCGCTGGCGATGGCAGACCACAGTGACAGTGAGCCGTCTGCCTTAAACGACCCAGATCCAGCCCAGGAAAAAACACACGTTTACGCACCCGTCATTACTGGTTTTATTACGCCTCAACAATCACATGCGCCAACCCTTATCGCACCTGCGATTAAGGTATCGTCATCGTCATGGCGTTCGCGCGTCGCAATCGCCGCCTCGCTAGCGATTGCACTAGGCGGAGCAGGTTTTGGCTATTGGGGTTGGTCGCGCTCTCAAATCACCAAGTCGCCGAACAATAATGACACACATTTGAGCGTTGAAATCGCCAATCTGCAACAGCAACATGAAGCTGATTTAAGTGAAATTATGCGCCTGCAAGAAAAGCAGCGTGAAAATTCCGATCAAGCCACCAAAGCCAAACAAGATGCCGCGGTTGCCAGAGCACAAAGTGACAGCATGCGCTCCGCATTACGTGCGAGCGAAAGTGACTTAATGCGCCTACATTCGGCGCATGACCAAGTTGTTATTTTGGAACAAAAATTAGCGCAATTGACGAACCTCAATACCGAATTGGCAAAAAATAGCGCCCGTGAAGCCGATATTGGTCGAATTTTAGTCAGCGGCGTAGATCAGCTGCGCGACGCGAATAACGGCCTAACCAAAGAGCGTGATCAACTTGCTATCGACCGCACGCATCTCACGTCGGTTGAAAATGAACTCGCAAAATTGCGTGTCGAGTTCAGTAAATTGAGCCACGAACGGGACACCTTACTAACAAATAATCAGCAATTAACCGGCGACCTTCAATCCGCCACGCGCGATATTGAACGCTATCTTGCACGAGTTAATGCCACTCACTTGCAAGATTATCTCACTGGTGACAATAACACGGTACCTTTGCTTGCCATACAAGCTGGTAAACCATTAGCCCTAACTGGTGATTATTTACTGACTCTGCGAGTCGATCATGGTTCGCAGCCAGGAACCGTCCTTACCAAAATCGTCGTGCAACGCCCGAACTCCGCCACGAATCCTGATATAACCGTGGTGTTATACGATGAACAACATCAGCCGCTTCGTCGTTTAGCCTATAGTTTTCCTCACGTGGATGCAGGTCGGCCATTTGTCGCATCAGCTACTGAAGTCGCCTGCGAACGGTTTCCCGCTTATGCGCGCATCTACGTAACACCTGGGTTAGATGGTCTCTCTGCCAAACGTTAAAATATTGATTCGTCGGCAATGATTTAAGGTAAATAGTTAACCATAAATTGAGAACGCGATGACGACGCCTGTAATGGCAACGATCCACGCCAACCACAGCCACCATGGTATGGGGCGAGCTGGTGGTTGCAGCGCTTGACTGATGGACGATTGGCGACTGGCACTAATTTGCGCAGAACGTTTACGTGCCTCACCAAGAATCTGTTCGGATAATTTATTGTCTCGAATAGGAATGTGGCTCAGACCGCCCACTTCACCACGACGTGCAAGTAAGGCGTCGTAAAGCACGCGTGAATCGCGGCGCTCGGCCTCGTCTTTGGCTTCTCGGTCAACAACCGAATAAATGTCTTCTGGTTCAGGCATGGTTCTTCGCGTCAGGTGGTACGGGGTGTTATCGTTCCCGTTGGCGCTGACAATGCGCAGATTGTGCACCATTTCTTTACGGTTTGGCTAGAATTGTCGCAGTTGGTAGCTGTGAACCTGGAATTTTTGGTGCCTGAGCTAGTGCCACAGGTGAAACCGTCGTTGGTGCAGGCGACGCTGGTGTGATTACCTCTGCTGGACGTACCACCACGGTACAGCACCCGCGATCTCCGTTATGGCGGAAGAAATAACGACGCAGGACGCACCGTTATTTAGTCGCATCGACTTCTTGAATGTGTTCCTTAAAGCGTCGAACATCTCCCAATGTCCGGCGGTCATATCCAACGCTAATAGAAGTTCCGCTGAACGTAACTAAAGGTCAGACGAACGTGATCGAGACAACCGTCGTTACATCAATCCGCTCAAGCGCAGCACATCTAAGCCAATAACATACAGCATAAGTGATGCGACCATCAGTAAGCCGATCCACATGGCGATGTTGCGCGCCCACGGCGCCAGCGGTTTGCCTGTCGCAGTTTCGATACCGAGAAACAATAATTGACCACCGTCGGTAATCGGGATGGGCAATAAGTTGATCAGGAATAAGTTCAGTCCGATCAACGCCATTAATTCCAGGTATTTAATGAAGCCAAAACGTTCAACGCTGCCTTTGAGCATGCTAAAAATACCAATCGGACCGGTGAGCGATTTGTTGGGATCTAAGCCGCCCTGCTCTGGTGACTGGAAAAATTTCGGAATGATTTGCAGCGTCTTCACAATCATGGTGTAGGCCGCCGTATTGGCGATGCTGAATGCTTCAGTCCAACTTTCCAATTCGTAGATGCGCATCGCCAACGGTTCATGCAAAATGGCCACGCCTGGATCGCGTGGGGTCACGATATGCGATACGGGATCGGCTGCGCCACGCATGACTTCCAGAGCAAATTCACCATCAGCCAAAGGCACCAAACCAATAATCCAATCTTTGGCGACCAAACCTTTTAATAAAATCGACCAACCAGCTTCACTCATGGCGCGTGGTGACACCGTCAGGGAACTACCATCTCGAGTCGCCAACGCCAAAACGCCATCATTGGATGCGGTTACTTTACGACCGACTAATGATTTTAATAAACTTGGCTGCACTCCACCAGACAATTTATCAATTAAGCCTGGGCTCTTTTCGAAATCCATCGCCACGGCATCGACTTTGCTCACCGGAATCAATACGCGCGTTCCACCTGATACCGTGGCTACTTCAAAACTGCCGAGGAAATTGGTCGTGTTTTTAGGTTTGCCAATGTCGATGATCGCATCGCCAGGTTTGATGCCCGCGACCACCAGCGGCGATGGCTTACCATCGAAGGTGTCAGGCAACACGGGGACAAAACCAATGACTGGTTCAACGCCCGCGCCTAATAAACGGCGACCATGCACATCACGACCGCGAACACTGATATCTAATTCGACACCATCGCGCCACACACGCACAGCAATCGGTTTATCTGAAGCCAGGGAAGCGCGCGTTTTCGCAATAAATCCAGAGGTGCCGGCGACAGGTTGACCATTTACGGACACCACAATATCACCCGGCTTTAACCCAGCTACGTCATATCCAGGTGATAAATTCCCGATACGTACGGGGAAACCCGCCATAAAAAACGAATCTAAAACATTACCCGCATAGGCCAACGTTACCGTTCGGGTTGATGATCCACTGATCGTTAATGCGACCGTGCTGCCCACATGTGGTTGCAGTAAATCATATAATTCCTGGCCATTCACTTGCGCTGGCACTGGCGTTCCTGCAATTGCTGAAATATATTCACCCACTCGCGGTCTATCCGCCGGTAACACGCCAGATGCTGCTACGGCATCAATAATGACGGTTCCTGCAATCGGACGAATACCCAGGGTTAATCGTCCGTTGCTAAAATCTGGATCAGGAGCAACGCCTGGACCTTCGGTCGGCAAGCGTAAAATTTGGGCTTTCCCTTCGGCATCGCGGCGTTCCACATTCATTACGATCGGCTCGCGACCATTGCTGATAATAGCCATTTGCACCGAATCAAAATCGCGGGTTTTTTCGCCGTTAATACTTAAAATACGATCGCCTTGGCGCAGACCTAAACGAACAGCGGCGCTCGGAATCGCGTTTCCCTTGATGTCGCGGACTTCGGCCACCATCGCGCCAACGATTGGCTCAATGGTCGGTTTCCCATACCACGCAATACCCAATAAAATAATATAACTGCTAATCAGATTAAAGAGCACCCCGCCCAACAAAATTAACGCCTGCCACCACCAGGTTTTCGATAAGTAACTTTTGGGATCCTTTTTCGCTTCGCCGTTCACTTCACTGGGCAAATCTTCCTGCCCCAGCATTTTTACATAGCCGCCCAATGGCAGCAGTGACAACGCATATTCGGTTTCGCCAATCTGCTTACGAATAATAACTGGACCAAAGCCGATAGAGAATCGATCGACGCGCACTCCCGCCCATTTGGCAAACAAGAAGTGGCCCAACTCATGAATGAAAATAACAAAGCCAAAGCCGAGTGCGGCCAGCGTCCAAAACCAAATAGTTCCCAACAGTTCCATGCCTACTCCTAACATCGTTTAAAGTTCACCCGTACGAAGGGCGGCACAGCGTTGGGTGTGGATGTCGGCAGTCCAGGGGCATCATGACCCTCATCCACCCTAATTTAGACCCGTCAAAAGACGGAGTCGACCTTTCATCCCCTACTTAATCCATAGCATCCGCGCCCCAACGTAAGGAATTGCATGCTTAGTACAGCCGGTATCACCATGAACTTCGGGAAAAGAGTCCTGTTTGAGAACGTCAGTCTCAAGTTCACACCTGGCAATTGCTATGGCCTGATTGGTGCAAATGGCACCGGTAAATCGACCTTTTTAAAGGTGATCACCGGCGAACTTGAGCCAGTGACGGGGCAAATTGCCTTAGAACACGGCAAGCGCATGGGTTGGTTGAAGCAGGACATCACGGGCCATGAAGAATCCCGCGTGCTGGACGTAGCGCTGCAAGGGCATCCAACGCTGTGGGCCATTCAATCCGAGATGAATCGCTTAACCGATAAATCGGACTTCACCGATGCGGATGGCGAACGGCTTGGTGTGTTGCAGGAAAAATTTCAGGAATTGGATGGTTACACACAAGAAAGCGATGCCGCCCAAGTGCTCACCGATCTGGGCGTTCCGCCGTCGGTCCATGATAAAAAAATGAAGGACATCGATAACGCGCAAAAGGTCCGCGTGTTATTGGCCCAAGCGGTGTTCTCAAAACCCGACGTCCTGCTGCTCGACGAACCAACCAATAATCTCGATATTCCCGCCATGGTGTGGTTGGAAAAATTTCTCGCCGACTGCGAAGGCGTCATCATCGTGGTCAGCCATGACCGTCACTTTTTAAATCGCGTCTGCACGCATACCTGTGACGTCGATTACAAAACCATTCGCGTATTCAACGGCAGCTACGATGTTTACCAAGCACAAGAACAATTAGCCCGCGCTTTAAAAAGCAAAGAAGCTGGCCGCGTTGAACGCCAAGTCGCGAAACTTAAATTATTCGTTGAACGCTTCAAATCCAACGCTGCACGTAGCAAACAAGCCACCAGTCGCGAAAAACAAATTGCCGCACTCAGCGGGCAAAAAGTGCTGCCTTCATCGCGTGTTTCTCCGCGTTTATTTTTCAAAGTGCCCAAACCCAGCGGCCAAGATGTTATTAAAATTGAAGAGATTACTTTTGCCCACGATGGCGGCCAACCATTAATTAATAAATTTAAAACCCGCATCGATCGCGGCGATCGCATCGCCATCGTCGGTCGCAATGGTATCGGAAAAACCACCCTTATCCGCCTACTGCTTGGCCAATTGACCCCATCAAAGGGCTCCGTCGTGTGGGGGCTCACTGCTTCTCGCGCTTATTTCCCACAGGAAGGGGCCGACCTCTTTAATAATAAATCGCTGACCATCATGGATTGGATTAAGCAGTACACGGATAATCAGGATATTAACAACATGCGCTCCATGCTCGGACGCATGTTGTTCAGCGGCGACGATGTGAAAAAAGAAGTCGGCGTACTCTCAGGCGGTGAAAAAGTCCGCTGCCTGTTATCGATGGTGATGTTACAAGAAGCCAACGTGTTGGTGCTCGACGAACCCACCAGTCATTTAGACATGGAATCAATCGAAGCGCTGCAAGAAGCCCTCGAAGAATTTATCGGCACGCTCATCGTCGTCAGTCATGACCGTGAATTTATCGACAGCGTCGCCACCCGCGTCATCGTCATGGAAGACAACGACAACGGCTCGCCGAAACTCACCGACTGGAAAGGCAATTACCGCGATTTCCGTGAGGCACATGAACTGGAGTAATTGCGATTAAACCGCGAATGGTTAATGGCGGGATGAAGCTCCTGGGAACGCCAGGCTCCAGCCTGGCTCTCACCACTCGCAGCCAGGCTGGTGCCTGGCGTTCCCAGGGATCGTCTATTCACCGCTTAATATGTGGCGAATAAACTGATTTGCGGTGATTGAGTGCTCTATTCGCCGCAAAACTTACGTTCATGAGTTGCTGGAATGGCCAGCTTTGACCTGGAACGCGGCTGCTTTGACAGAATCGCTAACGGCTGCTCGTCGTAAGCAGGGCAGGCATTGGGGTTCAATCTACATTCGTATGAATCGTTATTTACCTAGTTTATTAGTTACCCGCGCTAACGGGGGAGTAATTAATAAGCACGCCACTAAACAGCAGCTCATGCCAATTAATAACGTTCGCCCTAAGGTATAAATGGTTGGGTGCTGAGCGCTGAGTAAAGAAAGCATGCCGACAATGGTGGTGATCGATGCTACCAACACGGGCGATAAGGTCCGCGCATTGGGTCTTTGGGTCAGAAACACGGCGCTATCAATACCGATGCCGCCAATAAATGCGGCGGCCAATACCGCAAATGGGTCGAGTTTCACGCCCATCCAACCAAGGACGCCAAAGGTCCAAAGTAAGGCGACTCCAGGCGGCAGTAATTGAGCCATTATGTTCCGGGCGTTTCGTTCGATCAGCGTCACGACCAACAGCACCACCAGCACAATTGCAAGTGAACGACTGGTCAAATCATCTGATACGACCTTGATAAGCGAGTGGCCAATATGTTCGCGGCAGGCTAACCACACCGGCGCATCGGCGGTGCGATCTGCGATCACCTGATGAATGCGTTCCACTTCCGCTTGCGTCCGTTTCATCACGGGCGAAGCCACCTGCCAATGGCCATCATCTAGGTGACTAAAATAACTCTGCAGCAGCGGTTCAACGGCGGAATCTTTCCACAAATCAAACGTTAATTCGGTTCCGACCGGAACCGGTTGGTACAAGGCCATGGTCTCGGCAAAGGCTTGAATACGCAGGCCATTGGCCTTGGCGGCGGCGGTCAAATTGGCGGCAAAGGTGTCGGCGTTTTGTTGCCAAAAGGCGTTCCATGCTGCGCGACGTTGCGCCTGAACTGCTGGTCCTGGCATTAACCGTTCAACCACGCTCGGGGCGTAACCGATTTGCTGACGTGCGCTAGCCGCTTGGTCGAGCGCCGTGCTCAATTCGGCGTGCTGACTCACCAAATAATCAGAAGAGGTCAGCGAACCCCAGCGGGCTAAAAAGGCATCTAACGCAGCCCACGTCTCGGGACGACTGCCGTCATAACTTTTGAGATTGTCATTAAAGCTGAGGCGAAAAAGGCCAGGGACCAAGGCCACGGTTATCACGCCCGTAATCAACCAATTAATCCGTGGTCGACGTTGGCACAGCGACAATAACGGCGTACTGATCGGCAGCCAATAATCGACCGGCTTTAAATTCGGAACCAAGCGTGGCAATAAGGTCAATGATGCCAATAAGGCGATACCCAGACCAACCACAATCATAATTCCAACACAGCGTATTCCAGGAACCGAACTGGTAATGAGCACGGCAAAAGCCGATGCGGTGGTGACCCACGTGGTCACTAATGGCCGCCACACCTGCGCGCCTTCGCCGGAACGAATGGCCACTAAAACGTGTTGCCCATAATCCACCGCCACGCCTAACATCCCGGCGGCAAAACCCAACAGCGGTAATGGCACTTCTAAACCCAGGAGCACGACCGCCGCCACGCCACCAGCCATTCCCAGGATCGCTGGCACGTGTAAGGCCAACAACGCACGCACATTGGGTATCAACGAAAATAAGACCAAGCAGATTAAGCCAATCGCCACGGGCATGCTACTGTTGAGATCGCTATAAATAGCTGTCATATTGTCACGGAAGTGACGGTAAGCACCAATCGCTTCCACCGTCACGCCACGTTGCTGAGCGGCAGCCACCTGTGCATCGACCACCGCCATCAATGGCATGGTGCGCGACATTTCTTGTGCATCAAAAGGCACTTCGAGGGCAATTAAAAAGTGACGGCCATCTTGATGACGCATGAATATGCCATCGCGCTCTGAACCATTGAGTCCCGCCAGCAGTGGTTCCATCAAACGACCGGTTAACGCCAACACATCTCGTCGCGCAGCGCTGGCAGTAAAGCTATCCTCAGGCTGGATGGCGCGCGCTTTAAAGGCCTTTAAATAATCCTCTAATTGCTCACGACTGATCTGTCCTGTGAGCTCTTTCAACAATTCAGAGGTGACCAACACCGGTAAATGCGCACGAATCACTTCGCTGGTGCGCGCCATGGCTTCAGCGCCGCCCGTTGCCGTTGGTTTGAGTCCGAGTTTTGCTAATTCGTTGACGATATCCTGTAACACCGCGCGCGTAGTGGCGGGATCACCGACCGCTTCCAAGGCCAACACGCGGGTTGCTCCTTGGCGCGCATAAAAATCCATCTCACGTGAAAATACCGAGTTATTGGCAGGCAACATGCCACGTAAATCTGGCGAGTAATGTGCTTTGGCTGCCAAAATACCAATAATGACTGTCGCAACACTCCAATAAACAAAAATCATCCCGCGACGACGCAACGCCTCAAAATTCCCTGACACGCACTCTTCTCCTCGTAACGTCCGCTCCTCGTACCCTGGCGCTTCCTAACCACAACGACCAGCGCACCTCGTTCATCGCGAGCGGTGCTTACCGAACGATCTCAATATTGCCTGGTCCGCTTTTTCATCTACCAACCATCGGTAGCTCCTGCTAAAATATCATAAATCACTAACTTTGGGGCCAGGTCACACAGGAGCCACTGCTTGCCACCCCCCACTTGCTAGCCTTGCAGGTGTCATAACATCCCCGCCCCATGTCCGTCTTCACCCGCCTATTGTCATTCGGCGTTACCAAGGGTCTTGCAACCCTTTTGGTTTTGGTGTTGTCCGTTATTGGCGGGGTACGCACTGGTTTCGATCGACTCTCGCCACCATTGGATGAAGAGCGTTCAACGTTGGTGCTGCACCACGCCAATACCAATGGGGTTAAGACGGCGACGCAGGGTCACCTGATTAAACCACGTCATGTCAGCCTTTTTCATGTCGACGCCTGTTTGTCGGTGTCACGCTGGAATCAGGATCACCTGCGTGCACCCAGCCTATTATTGGGCTCAGCTGGTGGGCCACGTGCTCCGTCCTTTCGCGCATAAATAATCGCGCGCTCAGCGCCTGATGTGG
>CANETI010000010.1 GCA_947440715.1 Planctomycetota bacterium
ATTCAAGGCTTAATTGATTTAGATGCCTTACAACAAGGCAATTACACGGACGGTAATTCTGACCTCAGCGACCATCGCTCGGAAGGTTGGTATCGCGCCGAATTGGGCACGCGCATCGCTATCGACAGCCGTGTCGAAGTACAAGTCACCATCGCTGGTCAAGGGGTTATGGGTAATGGCCGAGCGACTGAAAATGGACTGATCTATAATAATCCTTCAACTACCACCAATGCGCCTTCAAATGGACTCAGCGGCAATGCGGTCATCGATGATGCATTCGTAAAGTTAAAAGATTTTCTCGGTTACCGCGAACTCGCCATTGATGCCGGGCGCCAACCCGTGGCGTGGAATATGCGCCGTGACCATGGTGCTTTTTTGTATGACAGCCGTGCCAATTATCAGACCATCACCAGCTGGGATGGTCTGCGCGCGGCGTACAACCTAGATACGATCAATTTCACGCCGTATCTTTTCCGCATGCCAGATGACAGCCAATTATACGGCATCACGGTTGACTGGGAGCCGGCGAAATCAGGCGATGATCGGTTGTTTTTCACTGGCTCCGCCAATCTCGAACGCCGCGTTTTATTGCGCGATGGCACCAAAGGTGACTCGTTGCAAACCTATTACGTTGGCGCAGACGCCGATTTTACAGACTTTGAATTATTTGGTGAATTCGCCATGCAAGCTGGCGACCAAAATGATTCGACCAAATTTGAAGGCTACGCCTTTAGCGGCGGAGTGGATTATCACTTAGACCAATTTGTTTTAGGGATGCAATACGATCACATCACTGGCGATGATAATGCCTCTGACGGAAAAAATCGTGCGTTTATTAATAATTGGGAAGCGGTCAGCGACACCTCGATCGTTGAAAGCGAAAAATACGGCGAACTTAGCCGCTTAATGCAGGGCAATTTAATCGGACTTAAAGGTAAACTCGAAATCGCTTTGGATGCAAAAAAACGCGTCCGCGTTAAATCCGTTTATGCTTATTATAAAACCGATAAAGCACCCGTCGGCGGCACTGGCTCGCGTAAATTCGGCCAAGAACTCGATTTGAATATCGCGTGGGACTTCACCAAAGATTCCACCATCACTTTGTTAGGCGGCATATTTAAACCAGATGGCGCTTACAAAACCGTCTCTCCGGCGAATCCCACGGCGAGTGACGACTTTATCTACCTGATGGGCGTTAATTTATTGGTGAAGTTCTAAAGCTACCATTGGCATAGCATGGGCAGCTCGCCCGTGTTTTTAGACGCTTCCCATGAACGAGCCGCACATGCCACGTAACGTTGCGGAAACCTAATTAGCTCCTGGTGAAAACTTAGAATACCAAGGGGCTACGATGTTCGTTGTAGCCTGAGAGTTGCGGCTTCTGTATTGACGATCATGGCTTAACCTGCCGTTCGACCCTAACTCCCACCCATGACAGACTTTACCCACCTTCACGTTCATAGTCATTTCACGCTGCTGGAATCGACGATAACTGCCGCGCGCTTAATTAAGCGCGTGAAAGAATTGGGTATGGATTCGGTCGCAATAACCGACCGCGGAAATTTATTTGGCGCATTTGAATTTTATTCGCAGGCAAAAGATGCCGGCATCACTGGCATCATTGGTTGTCAGATAAATGTCGCCCCACTGGGCATGCAGGAAAAAGTTCGTGACATGCACCAGTTGGTGTTGCTCGCGCAAAATGAACAGGGTTATCGCAATCTCTCCAAATTAGTCAGCCGTGGTTGGTTGGAAGGTTTCTATTTCGAACCACGCGTCGACCTTGATGCCATTGCCGCCTTAAGTGAAGGCTTGGTCTGTTTGACCGGTGCAGGGAAAGATGGTTTTTTAAATCGTCATTTAATGGCCGGTGCGACCGAAGAAGCCGCGCGGCAATTGGGTTTACTGCAGGATATTTTTACGCGTGATCGGCTTTTCGTTGAATTGACTGACCACGGTATGGATGGTCCGATGTCGACGTTGCCAGCCAGCGTTGAACTCGCTCGTGCGCATCAGATCGACATCGTTGCGACCAATTGGGTGCATTACCTCAATCAATCGGACAGCGATATTCACGATGTGCAGCTGGCGATTCAAAAAGTAACCACGGTCGATGATACGCGGCGCAAGCGTATGCCGAGTCGTGAATTTTACCTCAAAACTGCCGATGAGATGACAGCGTTATTTAAGGATTTACCCAACGCCATCAGCAATACTCGAAAAGTATTGGAACTGTGTCGTGGCTCAAAGATTCCCACGGGAACCTATTTTTTACCATCGTTTTCGTGTCCCGATCAAAAAAGCGAAGAAACCTGGATGCGCGAATTATGTGCGCGCGGTGTGCAAAAAAGATATGGCGATAATCCTGGGGATGTCGTTAATCAACGTCTGATCTTCGAATTAGATACCATCTTGAAGATGGGCTTTGCTGCCTACTTTTTAATTGTTGCCGATTTTATTAATTGGGCCAAAGACAAAGGCATTCCCGTCGGCCCCGGACGTGGTTCAGCCGCCGGTTCCATTGTCGCCTATACGTTGGGCATCACCGATATTTGTCCGCTGCGTTATGGCCTGTTGTTCGAACGCTTTATGAATCCCGGGCGCAAATCGATGCCTGATATCGACATCGATTTCTGCAAAGATCGACGCGGCGAAGTCATTGAATATGTCGCGCAAAAATATGGCCAAGATGCAGTGACGCAGATTATGACTTTGGGCACCATGAAAGCCCGCATGGCGATTAAAGATGTCGCCCGCGCTTATCATTGGACGCCAGAAGAGTCGCAAGAATTGTCCAATTTGGTGCCGGAAGATCCGTCGGGTAAACATGATTTACAAGTTTGCCTTGGGCGTAAACCGCTGAATAAAGATAAGAATGAATTTGGTGCCGTTGATGGCATGGTTAAACGGTATGACAGCGATGAACGCACCAAAAATGTATTGGATGCGGCGCTGCAATTAGAATCCTTAGGCCGTTCTTTGGGCGTACACGCCTGCGGCATGATTATCGCCCCAGGGCCGGTTAGCGATTATGTGCCGGTGTGCCGTATTAAAGATAAGTCAGCCACGCAATTCAACATGACGCAGGTCGAAAAATGCGGCCTGCTGAAAATGGACTTCTTAGGTTTAAAAACCATGTCTATTTTGAAAAAGGCTGCCGAGATCACCCGCGAAAGCGAAGGTGTTAGCATTGACTATGGTCTCGTACCGCTCGATGACCCTAAGACCTTCGCTATGTTGGGCACGGGTCGCACCCTGGGCGTATTCCAATGTGAATCGACCGGTTTCCAGGAACTGATTAAATTATTAAAACCCGACCGCTTTGAAGATCTGATCGCGTTGGTGGCTTTATATCGCCCAGGCCCACTGATGGCCGGCATGCACACACAATATTGCGATCGTAAACATGGTCGTGAACGCGTTGATTATCCGCATCCGGTACTTGAAGAGGTTTTAAAAGAAACCTACGGACTCTACATTTACCAAGAACAAGTCATGGCGATCAGCCGCGAATTAGGCGGATTTTCACCAGCCGAAGCCGATGATTTGCGCAAAGCCATGGGCAAAAAAGATATCAACGTACTCAAAAAACTGGAAGAAAAATTCATCGAAGGTGCGTGGACTAATAATCAATTCGACAAGAAAAAATGCAAAGAAATGTGGGAGAAAATTCTCGGGTTTGCTTCCTACTGCTTTAATAAATCGCATTCCGCCTGTTATGGATTAATTGCCTATTGGACGGCGTACATGAAGGCAAATCACTATGCCTCCTTCATGACCGCCAATTTGATTTATGAAATGGATAACAAAGACAAGATGACCAAGTTCGTCGAAGAACTTCGCATCATGGAAATTCCGGTCTTGCCACCTGACGTTAATGAATCGGGCTGGGAATTTCGCGTTATTAAACGTAATCCTAATGATGCGGCTAGCGGCAGTGGCTCTGGAAAAAACTCTAGCAATGACACCAGCAACGTGACCGTCCGTTTCGGTTTCGGTGGCGTCAAAGCCGTCGGTGAAGGCGCGGCACAGGCGATCATTCGCGAACGCGATGCTCATGGGCCATACGATACCCTGTACGATTTATGTGAACGTATGGATAAAGGCGCGGTCAACAAACGCGCCATGGAATCACTCATTAAAGTTGGTGCGTTGGATAGTCTGCACACCAATCGCCGCGCGCTGTTTGAAGTGCAAGATCGCGCCTTTGATCGCGCTAGTCGTATTAACCAAACCAAAGCGCAGAACCAACAAACATTATTCGCCACCTTCGAAAAAGACGAAGCCTTCCGCGATGACATTAAGGGCTATCCCAATATTAGTGACTGGACGATGACGGAACGCTTGGGCTTTGAAAAAGCCCTGACCGGTTATTGGATTTCCAGCCATCCGGTGAGCGAACAACGCTCCGCACTGAGCGATGTCGCCACCATCACCACCGCGCAATTACGGGAACAAGCGAGTGGCACGACAGCGGCCATTGCCGCTGTCGTTTTAGCCAAACGAGTCATTCGCACTAAAGCAGGAAAAACTATGGCGATCCTCAGCCTTGAGGATCAATATGGCCAATTCGAAGCGGTGTTATTTCCAGGTAAACCAAACCGACGCGGCGAAACCGTGCCCGGACCTTATGAGAAATTTGCCCATGACTGCGA
Source organism: Planctomycetota bacterium (assembly GCA_947440715.1). Classification (GTDB taxonomy): domain Bacteria; phylum Planctomycetota; class UBA11346; order UBA11346; family UBA11346; genus BOG-1363. The sequence goes on from CANETI010000010.1 coordinate 4,656, forward strand.
ACCAGATTTAGTCGCGCTATTTTGCGGCAAACTGGATCGCCGAGAACGACGTCCCAGTCGGCCAGTCATGACCAGCGATGATGGCGAGGCGCCCATCGAAGAAGCCAACGCCGAAGAAGGCGACGCCGCTGAAGTATTACCTAGCTTACAAATATCCGACGTCATCCCCGCCGCCTTGGTCATCGAACGTCTAACGCGGGAAATTGTGATCCATATTGATACCACCCAATGTGGTGATGCTGGCGATATTGAACGCCGCTTAATAACTAGTGAAACCGCGCTGAAAGAACACCCAGGCGCACGACCGCTCACGATGTTAATCCACACGCCACAAGATGTCCTGCTGACCCTCGCCTTCGGCGAACAATGGCGCATTCATCCCTGTCATGATCTTCTAGAAAAACTGCGTGCCATTTGGGGCCGCGAACAAATTCGTGTCATCAGTGCGGGATTAGAAGAATTACAACGAAACGATGATCGCGGGTCGTACGCGCGGTCATCGTAACCTACTGACGAATTTCCACGGGGTTATGATACAAATCATCCTCTTCTTCCCAGGTCACGCCATTTTCTTTTAATTGGTCAATCCATTCATCCCAGGTGCGTAATATTTCGCGTGGACTGGTGCCTTTTTGCGGGCCAAGGAAACCGAGGTCTTCGAGCTGTTCGACGAAGGTCGTCGCTTTATTGTAGCCCACGTTCAGTTTACGGCGGAAGAAATCTGCGCCCGAACGGTTGTAGCGGTACATGGCTTGGACCGCTTCATGGAATTGACGATCACTGAGCCAAGCGCTGCCATTACTGCCGCTGCTACCACCACCGGCCATTTGCACGGCACCGACTTTCAGCACGCTTTCGTCATAAGTGGGTTTCCCCTGCATCTTCGCGTGCTCAATAATCGCGTTGATCTCAGCGTCTTTTAACCACACACCTTGGCCACGAATTGGTTGGCTGGCACCAGGCTGCAGGAACAACATATCGCCTTTGCCGAGCAAGTTTTCGGCACCGCTCACATCCATGACCACGCGCGAGTTCGATTTATCGACGACGCGGAAACAAATACGTGACGGTAAATTGGATTTAATTAAACCAGTAACCACATCGGCAGACGGACGCTGCGTGGTCAAAATAACATGAATACCGCAAGCACGTGATTTGGCAGCCAAGCGTACGATGGATTTTTCTACCTCTTTATTAACCATCATTAAGTCAGCATATTCGTCGACCAAGACCACGATAAAGGGCATTTTCTGACCGCCGGTCGGGATATCTTCCGGCTTCAAATTTTTCTTTGCTAAACGGAAGCGAATTTCATCATCACCTAATTCATTGTAGGCTTTGATATCACGCACACCGGTTTGACGCAGCGATTCGTAGCGCTCATCCATGGTGCGACAGGCCCATTCCAATGCGGCATGTGCCTTGGTCATGTCGGTGATCGGCGGTGCGAGCAAATGCGGAATATCTTCGTAGCCTGCTAATTCGACCATCTTCGGATCGACCATGATAAATTTCACTTCATCCGGCGATTTGAATAATAAAATCGAACAGATCATGGCATTCATGCAGACTGACTTGCCCATGCCGGTGGCGCCAGCGACCAACAAATGCGGCATCTTGGCCAAATCGCTGACCATGGGATTACCAACCACATCACGGCCTAAAACAACCGGTAGCGCCATGGTTGATGGGTCAATTTCTTCGACCAAGTCGCGCATGACCACGGCTTCTTTAACCCGATTCGGGACTTCGATTCCAATGGTCATTTTATTCGGCAATGGTGCGACGATGCGAATGCCTTCGGTACCAAGTTTCATCGACAGATCTTTTTCAAAGCCTTCTACTTTATTGACACGCATTGATTGATCAAGCAAACGAATTTCATACTGCGTCACTACCGGACCACGGGTGGCGTTGACCACCTGTACGCTTACGTTGAAATGTGAAAACACTTCTTCAATGGCGCGCGAGGTATGATTTTTTTCCGCGTCGTGTTCGGCCAAACGTTTTTCTGGCATATCGTCGAGCAAATCGACGGGCGGCAATACATACGCATCAGGATTATCCGACGTGCGTTCACGCGGACGCGGCTTTTTCTTCGGCTTTGGCGGCGGAGGTGGCGTTTGCGCACGCGCCGTTTCATTGCCTACTACATTTTCGCCATCGGCTTCAGCGCTACCAACTTCTTCATTATGGTCTTCATCAACGACTGCTTCTTCGTCTTTTTCGTCGGCCAGCGCGTTCGCTTGCGCCAATGATTCGAGTGTTTCGGGGGTATTAACCGCTGAACCGCGACCCATGACTGCCTGTTTTTGCAAACGAATACGTTCCAATAAATCTTCGGCGTCCGGAGGTAAAGCCGTTTCATCATCGGCAATACGTCTAGTGACTTCATTAATAGCCGTGGTTGCGCGCACTTTTAATACCGGTGCCTTTGCATTGGGATCAAATGCTGGTTTCACCCGACCTGGTCGTTCCGGCATAACTAATGCCGGTGCTTGTTTCCACGTTTGAGCGGCCTGCCAGCAACGCAGGGTAAAGTGTCGTAGTCCAATATGCATTAATAGCAGCGCTGCTGTGCCCAAACAAAGCAATACGCCAGCTGCACCCCAGACATGTAAATGAGTAACTAATACTCCTGCACCATTGGTTTCGTACGGACCAGGAATTGCACACAAGAAACGCCCTAAACTACCGCCTAATCCACCAAATTGAAATTGATCCCAACGATATAATAAACCATCAAAAATAAACGTTAAAGGCAGCAAATGAATTAATCCGCATAATGCGGGCACCAATAATGCTGCTCCGGTTAAGCGACGACCTAAATTATCGAGGTCCGCTTCACGCCAAACGGCAATACCATAACCAGCCAACAATAGCGGCAGATAAAATGCTGCTAAGCCCCACAGTAAAATAAAAGAATGCCCAACCCAAGCTCCGAAGAAGCCGAACAAGTTGCGACCATCCGCTCCCCCCGTTGCACCGGCCACTTGGCTATGGGCGTAGGTCATAAACGACAAAGCCAAAAAGCCCGCCAGTGCGAAGAGAATCAGTGAAACCACCACCCGTGCTGGGCGCCCCATGAACCGTACCCCATCTGTTGGGTGGCACCCTAGGCATGATAGCGCTGTAGCAAAGTCCCTTCACGCCAATGGCTTGGCTCGATAACCGATCTCGGCAACCGGGCAAAATCCCCTCGTCGAAGACCAAGGCCTAATCCCGCTTGCCAAGCCTCATCGGGCTCGTAACTTTCCGCCCCTCCAACAGCACGTCTTAGAACAAGGTGGTCATATGGCACATAAAATGGGAACTGGCTCGACCCAGAACGGTCGCGATTCCAAAGGTCAACGTCGGGGCGTTAAGCTCTTTGGCGGCGAAAAGGCCCAAACTGGCAGCATCATCGTGCGCCAATGCGGCACCAAGTTCAAAGCTGGCCACGGTGCTGGCTTAGGCCGCGATCACACCATCTTCGCTCTGCAAGACGGCGTGGTTCAATTCCGCAACGGCTTCATTGACGTTGTCGCAGCTCCTGCTGCCCCAGCCGCGAACTAAATAGCAGTTAAAGTTTCAGTCATCGTTCGTCGCTCGCGATGAACGATTGCGTGAAACTTCTGTTCGGTCGCTCGGTAATGGTCGATAAAATTTCACAAAACCGTCGTGGTTTACTACGACGGTTTTTCTGTGGTCACGGCATTAGTGGCGCGAATCGGCTGCGGTTAGTGGATACCACGATGCCAATAGCTCGCTCATTTTTATCGAGCGCTCTGTCTGCGCGAACCAAATGGTTAACGAAACCAAGCCTCACCAGCGACCAGTCCGATCACCGCATCGTGGCATTGTTCGCAGACAAAGCCCTTTTCCAATCCTGAATGAGGATCCGTGTTTTCATGGACCACGACACAGGCCGGCAAGGCGAATCGTCGACGCAGCGCGTCAGTGTCCAGGCGCACGGCGAAAGTAACCCATTCCCGACAATTCTGTGACCATGGAGTACCACGGTAGGTCTCGCGGATACGCGCCGCCTGGAGCGCCTGTTCGAGGGGACGGAGGTGATCGCAGATCATGGGTCACACGATACAGGTAAACGGCATGAAAATACAGAATTAAATATATGACAGGTAAATAACTATAGACACCAGGACACTTCGCGACTGATGAGAGCCCAGGCAGATCCAACATCTGCTTTCGCCGAAGAAGCAGGGCGAGTCCGCCACGATACCCGCACGCTGTCCGATCATCATCCAAATTGGTCCCACGCCGATAGACGTGAAAACAACATGGGTGCGGGTCATTGTCACCGATTTTCTAAAATGACTCCTTATTTTACTTCAATTTTTCTGGCGATGTCGATATCCGCCAGAGCGTCTGCAATCTGATTTTTGAAATTCAAAGTCCCAACACGGTTAAACCAGATTTCATTTACGTGATTGGCCGTGACCAAACTGACAAATATTTTGTAGTGTTCAGCGGCTTGAGTCAGTGCATTAACCGCTTGTTCTTTATCTGCTGACTTTTGACTCTCGCGAGCCATGGCCACATAGGTCGATCCGCGAATTTTATCCGCGTAATACCGACCCATTTCACAAATAATTTTAATGTCATCCAGCGTCAAACGAAGTTCCTTATTTTTCACCAAACCAAATTCTTTCACCGTTGCGGATGCGGCTTCAACATCGCGATCAAGCAAATCGGCGAGCGCGAGCGGACTCATATCCGTAGACGCCTTGCCCTTAATAAAATTGGTTATGGATTGAACTCCCGCATATTTATGAGGGGGCATTTTGATAAAGGTTTCCACGTCATGAAAACCTGATGACGTTTTCGCTCCTTTGGATTGTGCATACTCGGCACCACCACGCATACCTTCGATGTACCACATAAAATCCAAGCTTCCCCAGTGAAAACCAGTTACGCGTGGATAAACCAACGAAGCCTTTTGCCAGGCGTCTAAAAATTTAGCTCCATCGACTTCGGGATAGCGTGCATTCAGTAACGCCACAATGCGCTCATTCGAATAATCAGGATTATAAGCAAATCGACCCCATAACATCCATTGCAGCCAATGCTTTTGAACCTCTAGCTGGCGCGGTGATTCCTGGTCGAGCTGGGTAAATTCCCGTGCGTTAATGAATCCGTCATGGCCATAGTAATAACCCTGGGTGACATCCATTGGGATGCCTTTTACGAATTCGCGGACAAAATCAGGAGCCGCCCAGCGGAACAGATAAACATCGTCATTTCTCAGCGTCCAAACCGTTTTGACTTTTCCGCGAATCGTTGGGATAAAATTTTCTGCCTTATACTGCTTAGTGGCTGAGTAAACGTGTGCCTCGGCATATTTAAAACTGAAGATAAAGTCGACATTAGGGTGATTGATCAAGGTTCCCATTTTATCGAGTATCATCTCGGTGGTTGCTTCATGCTGGCGATGAATAAATCGCAGTTTACGACTCGGCTGCTCTTTAAGAGCGTCAAGTGTTCCCGCGACATAGGTTTTAACCATCCAGTCTTCTTTCGCCTCAGCGCTCATCCGGAGTGATTTGTCCTTCACGTTATTCTGAGGCTTTGCATCCTCCATATTTTCGCCCGTCGTGATGCCAATCCCCGCCAAGTCCGGGTAAGTCAAAATAAGTTCTTTCACACTTTGACGAAAGTAATCAATGGTCGTGGTGTTTTTAGGGTCGTCAGTGATGCCATATTTTCCATCAATCCCATAGGTGAAAATATTCCACGTGATAAAATAAAAATCGATATTCCGCGACTTTCCATAGGCCATAACCTCGCGCCAAAATGCGATCTTTTCCTCAATGGTCATCACTTTGAGGGTTTCCATATGCTGCGTTTCAAATTCTGGCCCCTCCCACAAGCCTCGCAGATTATAATTTTCCTTAAACGGGCCTTTCGAGCGTTTAATGTCTGCCAGCGCAACATCGGGAAACGCTGGAACTTTAACTAAACTTGGAAACGGATGCATCGACCACAGCGAGATGTAATTGTAGCGATTTTTGGCCAAGGTATCGATGTACTCTTTCCAAAAACCCATATTCCACATTTCGGCAATATTCTTTTGCGCCGCATCTGAAACATCGGTGTAACTTGGCGTCCGTGCATCAAGGGGAATATTAAATTTAGTTCCGCGCATCTGCATATGCGGGTTTTGCTGCGTTGGCTGAATTGCAGCGATGCCCGATGACCGAATAGTTTCCGCTACATCGAGGCCGCCATACATCGCGCCTGCTGGATCCTTTCCAATCACCGTGAATCCATCACCAGCTTTAACGATGGAAAAACCCTCAGCCTTGAGCGCGGCTGTGGCGTCAACGGTCAGGGTAACGGTGGCTCGTTCGCCACGAGCAGTTAATGCCGCCTTAATTTCACTGGCGGCAAACTGCGACTGAGGAACCTGAAGATCAGCGATGACTTCAGCTGAAAGGCTCCATGAACACAGCATTCCACATAACGTAATCACTACGCTCCATGTTTTTTTATGTCCAATTTTAGATAACATATAAAATCCTTTGTCTGGTCACTGGCGTGCATCAATAAACCGGGCTGGTTATTGATGCCAGTATATAGCCCTGACGAAGGGCTTGTTACCCACTTTGTTGTCCCAACAAACGTTTGCCCGATAAACGATTAATACCATTGCCGTTCGTTTACCTGTTCGACCCGCCGCGCTTACTCGATTCCGTGTCATTTGCCGAGAAATAGCGCGCTAATTAAACCGCTGCCGACACCGCGCCTTTTACCGCATAACTTTCTTGCGGTAAATTGGCATCCGAACCGTCCATAGTAAGGCGATCAGCGTAGAAACCGTTACGAATGGGAAGAAAAGCGTTAACGGAAACTAGTAAATCGGTGCCCAGGCGTTGATTCATGTTGCAGAGCGCGACGGCACAGCGTTCCACGGCTGCCGCATCGTCACCAACATCAATACCAACCGTCAGTTTTGTGCCTATTTTGACACCTTCGAGCGCGGCCAAAAATACCAGTGCAGCACGCACCGCGCGTTCCTGGGGTTTATCGTTGGGGTGGGTCGCAGCAAATGACACCACCACACCCGTGCCCAAAACACGATCGGGCAATCCATCATGGAGGCGCACCGCATCAAATAAGAGCGGCAAAACCTGACCAAGGGTTACGGTCAATGCCTGTCGATCAATGAGCGCACCTTGGCTTTGGTCTAGTTCACAATACAGACGCGCACGAAAACCTTCATTACTAGCGCCAAATCGTGGCCCTTGCGTCGCTATCGCATGTGCGACGAAGCCTTCAAATGCACGGCGAATGGCTGCTGCATCGCGTAGTTCGGTGAGCATATAATTAAAACTGTCAGCCAACACTTTAAACTCGTCGGCCGAATTTACTTGAATGGTGACATCTAAATTTCCGCTGGCCACTTTTAACATACCTTCGTGAAGCGCAAGAATTGGGCGACGCATGCGCATAGCGACGATAAATCCCGCCGCCAAAAAGGCGACTAATGTTGACCCTAATAAGACTAAACTGTGGAACAGAAAATCGCGCTCCAGTTGCGTGATGTGCGCTGCCGCAAGATCCACTCCGACGAGACCAGTAACTTTGCCATGCTGATCACGAATGGGCGCATAACCAGACAACCACCATCCCCATTGATCTTTCACAAAAGCCTTGTCTGCACTGGGCTTTAAAAAACCTTCCGTGAGCTGCGGAGACATCGAGGCATCATAACGCTTTCCTGGATTGGCGATCACTTCATCGGGATCTATGATCCCATTACGATTGCGATCTATTTCTTGCGAAGCATCACAAACAAATTGCACGATGCCAGATTGGTCGCTGTCAGGCAATTTCGCCATAGTATAAATGTATGTCACATCGGGATGCGTGGCCTGGTATCGCTGCAATGATTTCACCAGCACATGAAAATCGGGGTCGTCCGACGCTTGAGCGCCTGCGGCGGCCAAACGTTGATGCACCGCGCCATCAACAAATAATGCGGCGGCGGCGGCGGTATTCGTCATTTCATTGCGAAAGTGCTGCGATTGCTCGGCAATCGCTTGATGCGAAATCATTAAGCCAGCAAAGAACGTCGCACCACTACTCACAAGCCAAATAACAATGATCAGCTTTACCACGAAACGCGTACGTGGCTTGCGCTTTAGCTGTTCCGGCACCGGCCGTAAACGCGTAGCTGACATATTAATCGCGGTACTGGGTGGGCGATTCGTTGCCGTTACCATTGGACGGCCAGTAATTGCCGTAACCGTCCCTTCACCCTGGCCCGCCGTCACAATTTGTGGTTTTTGCGTCGATCCCGTTTCGGCTTCGTTGCCCTTAGCCATTCGCCTCGTCGTCACGCTCAAATTACCCTGATTCCCAATATCAATCACTTCGAGCGCCGCTAACGCCTCGCTGGCCGAGGAAAAACGTTGATCGGGATTATGTGCCACTAAACGATCAAACCAAACCGCTAGTGTCGGTGGAATATTGGGTAAATTCTGACGAATGGGCGGCAGCGGTTCTCTGACAATGCGATGCGCAATCGCCAAAGCATTGTCTTCTTTTTTAATCGGATGACGACCACACGCCAATTCGTATAATGAGACACCCAAGCCGTAGAGATCAGATGATTTGGTCGCATCTGCGCCGGCGGCACGTTCTGGTGCAAGATACCGAACCGTGCCAACAATTTCACCCGTATTGGTTAAATCTTCGGCCGAACTGCCAGCCATGGCCAAGCCAAAATCCGCTAATTTGTAAACCCCATTCAGCGCTAGAAGAATATTCCCTGGCTTGATGTCACGATGCAAAATACCCGCAGCGTGTGCCGCTGTTAACCCAGATAATACCTGCCAAGCGCAATCGACCAATTTACGTATCGGCAGAGCTCCGTCCTCACGCAAAACCGCCGCTAATGAACGACCCTGCACATACTCCATCACCAAATAGGGTCCTGTGGGATCGGGATTATAATCAAATACGGCAACCACATGTGGCGAACTTAATTGGGCCAAGGCTTTTGCTTCGGTGGTAAAGCGAGACAATTGTTCGGCGCGTTCCAAACGAGTCGTTTGAATTACTTTAATCGCCACTTGGCGGTCCAACGTGGGATCAACGGCACGATAGACGACTCCCATGCCGCCCTGCCCGATGCGCTCTCGGATCAAGTATTTACCGATCGTTCGCGGTTGAGCTGATAACGGTTGCGGAGCAGACGATGGAAGCTGCGATTTTTGCAGGTCGTTCACGCCGCGTGAGTGTGGCGTTCATGAACAGGACGCAATGTGGTATATCGGAGTTCGATATCCGAATAAACACAACGAGTGGAAAAATCGTCGGTTACGCGTCCATGGGGTATGACAGGCCCCACTGTTTGCGCAGCGTGTCCAAAATACGCATCAGTGCGAGCGATTCCGCCAACGGCATGGTGGGACTTTCCATTAAACCCGCGCGCAAACAGCGTCCGACTTCCATCGCTTCATATTCATAACCATTAGCCGCATGCGGTAACGTCACCGTTTCGTGGCGCGTGCCTGCGCTCAGCGTGGCAGTGATCGCCTTCCAAAATTGATCGTGCAAAACAATGCTGCCCGCGGTGCCATCAATACGCGCCTGTTGCGGCGTTTCTGTTTGAATTGCGCAGCGTAAAGCAGCCTGGCCGCCGCCTGCATATCCCAAAGAAATGGCCGCTTGTTCATCGACACCGGTCGCGCCGATATAAGCGGTGCCACCGACATAGTTAGGTTGAGCGCCAAAAACCATGGCGGCAAATGCGATCGGATAAATACCGACATCCAATAAAGCACCACCCGCATACGCTGGGTTCAGCAAGCGACCGTCGGGTTCCCACGGCCCGCGAAAACCGAAATCTGCGGCGACTTGTCGCGGCTGGCCAATCGCGCCTTCTTGCAGCCATTGGCGCACGTGAACCATGATCGGGAGAAAACGCGTCCACATCGCTTCCATTAAAAATACCTGTTTACGCCGAGCGACGGCGATCATCTGCTCTACTTGTTTGGCGTTCACAGCGATTGGTTTTTCACACAAAACCGCTTTGCCTGATTCTAGACACAATAACGCGTCAGCCAGATGCATGGGATGTGGTGTCGCAATATAAATGGCATCGACTGCTGGGTCCGCAGCCAGGGCCGCATAGCTACCGTGCGCTGTTACGTGGTGATCAGAACAAAACTCAGCAGCAAATGCCTGCGCCTTGACCAATGAACGCGAACCCACCGCCACCACCTGCGCATCGGGTACCGCACGCAGTCCGGTGACGAATGCTTTCGCAATGTTACCCAAACCAAGAATGCCCCAGCGAATCGTTTTCATGGCAGATATCTACCCGATTCTTGATCACACGACAACCTGGGGAAAAGTGGCATGGTTGATATTGACCGAGTGTTTGAGGCTGATTTTTTTTGTCCGGAGGTCCGGAAGTCCGGAAGTCCTGCGTGATCTGTATTTGTTGAAATGGGGTTCGTATTTTTTCCGACTGCAAAAAGGCGGGGCCATTTATGCACGGCAAACGTACGCCTAATTGGCCCCAGCCTTTCTGTAGCCGGGCATTCATCCATACGACGTCATGCCATTTTCGTGCGCCCAAGACTTCCGGACTTCCGGACTCCCGGACTTCATAAGACCACCGAGAGACTATGATCGGCCACAATAACCCCTAGATCTACACGCATGGACCTGACCACGTTAAAAACGTCAGATACGTTTCCACTGACCTGTACCCGCCTGGGCACCTGCTGTCACGGTCATCGCATTTATATCTCGGCCTTCGAATTAGCGCGCATTGCCATGGCCATGGGCACAACTCCACGATTAGTTAGGGATAGCCATTTAGAAGATGGCGGTAGGCGCATTCGCTTTGAAGGACCGATTGGGCAACATGGACCACCAGCGCATCGCAAACCAGCGTGCACTTTTTATTCTTCCGTAAATGGCTGTCGCGTACATGAACATCGTCCATTAGCCTGTCGTCTTTATCCGCTGGGGCGCCATCGCGTGGAAGGTGTTATCGGTTATTATCATCCAACTAAAGCACTTCCGTGTTTATCATTATGTCCGGACGTGACGACATTACCGAATAAGACGGTGGGTGAATATTTACAGGAACAGCACGTTACCGAACACGAAATAGCGCATGACGGATATGCCGCATTAGCCTATGGAATGATAAACGCCGCCGTGGTCATTACGAAACACAGTGGCGGATCATTAGCCAACTTGGCGACTTCCTTTGCCGAGTTACGGATTTTAGACGGCGCAGCTCTCGCACAGCACCTTACTCCCACATGGGTTGATGCTTTAACCATTCCCGAACTGAATGCGGGATTACCTGCCGCTGATTTTGTTGCCCAACATGGGCAAGCCTTAGCAACGCGCTTTCAAGCGGTTTTCCTTACGGATCCCGCCGCCGATGCGCTACAACGGGCCGCAAAAACTTACCTCTTATTGGCATTATACTTGAGCGTTGCGGTCGGCGCTGATCCCGATGTGATGGCGATCATCATTAACCAGACGACCACATGATTATCGCTTTTTGCTGCCTCTTATTTTTCATTTATAAGCTTGTCTTATTATGGCCACTACGACAACAGCGTGATAAACGTTGGTGGTTTGGTTTGGCTACTGCCGTCTTGGCCTTAAGCGGGATCATCTTTGGTTTGATCACTGATATTGTCGCGCAAAAAGCGTTGGGTGTATTGCTTATGCCGACTGGTTTACTGTGGATATTATTAACGGCATTAGCGGGGCTGCTGTGGTGGATGCGTCATCAGCGATTCGCTCTACTCGCCAGTTTCATTTGGTGTTTATATACCCTTACTGGCAATAAAATGATTG
>CANETI010000011.1 GCA_947440715.1 Planctomycetota bacterium
CTGGACGTTCGGCTAATCCGACTGCCGCGCGTAAATCAACAAAACTCAACGGCCCCTGCGCTAAGTGGTCAAACACTTTGAAATACACGCTCGCAGCAATCAGCAACTCGCTGCCTATATGGGCGCGATGCAGATCAAAAATAGGCGTAGGATCGGTCAGCGGTGGGGTCAAAGCGTTGGTCATGGTGCTGGGTTCTAGAGCCGACACATAATAAAAGAAAGCCACACTCTGGGCAGGATCTCCCAGCTTTACCTATCTACATGGTTTCCCTACACTCAGCCAGGAATGGAATGCCGCGAAATTTACCCGATATCGCTATTTGCTGCCCCGTGAAACGGTTGCTACAAACAGCATCACGACCTTTGATTCGTTAGGAGCCAGTTGTGCAACCCGCCATCATCATCGCCTGGGCCATCACTGCGATTGCTTTCGGTGTTACGATTACGGTCGTCAATATAAGACCTGAATTAGTGCAAACCCCTGCCGTTATTGCTCAAACCACCACGAATGATCCGGTTCCCGCGCTAAAGGCAGAAATCGCGACCCTTTTGCGCAATTTAGATGATGCGCAAAGCGCCTTGGGGGATCGCGATCGCGAAATTGCAAATGCCATGGCAGAATTAGCTGCGCGCCCAACGATTACCGCAACAACCGACATCACTGCCTATATTCGCGGTTTACAACAACGCGGTATCAAAGCTGATTTACTCAAGGATAGAGATAAGGTGCTCGGCGGCATCATTATCGGCAACCACCACGTTGGACTCTTATTGTTCGCTCAGGCACCGCCCACTCCAGTAACCGGACAACCTCCTATTTCCCTATGGGTCGAGCGCGACCAACAACCGATCGAGCGCTTAGCCGTTTGCCATGACCTATTTTTGACCTTCACCCTGCCGAACACCTGGGAACCTGGCTACTCGCTTAGCCTGCGCGCCGACGAAGGCGCAAAAGCGGGAGCCATCATCGCCACCACGCAACTCCTCGCGCCTGTTGAGCCCAACTCGAAATAGCCCCAGCAACGTGACACCAAACCAGTACCAAGTACGTCACTTAGCTGCGCACAAACATTCGCCTACTCCTGAGAAGCCATCGGCGCTTACACCTTGCGCTGGCCAAGATTGTGACAGCATCTGCGCCTTACTTTGCTACGTTACGCTTTTCCCTTTTTTCTCTCTAAACGGTGTTCATAGAATGACTTATGTAACCGTTATAGTTTTTAACTGCGGCACCGCAGCGCGCTGATTTGCATAAAACGGTTCTCAACACACCTGGTCATCCTCACATGAACGCACCTGTCGAAACATTGCCACCAGCCGAATCAGCAGCACCAACCGCTGACGTCGCCTTGCCGCCACCAGCGCCATTGATCATTCGCATGTTGCGAACCATGCGCGTGTGGATCGATAGTCATTCGAGCATGCAGTCAGAAGCTGACGGCAAAGTTCCATTAAAAGTAGACTGGTTCCGCTTAGCGCCCTTCATCGGCGTTCATCTCGCTTGTTTTTCCGTCATTTGGGTCGGCTGGAGTTGGGTCGCCGTTGGCGTTGCGCTTGGTTTTTATGTCCTGCGCATGTTCGCCATTACCGGTTTTTACCACCGCTATTTTTCACACCGCACCTACAGCACCAGCCGCGTTTTTCAGTTCATCATGGGTTGTATCGGTAACAGCTCCGTTCAACGCGGGCCCTTATGGTGGGCAGCACATCATCGCCATCATCATAAATACAGCGATATGCCCGAAGACGGCCACAGCCCGCGACAACACGGTTTTTTATGGTCCCATATTGGTTGGATCAGTGCACATGCCAATTTCCGTACTGACATGAAGGCCGTGCCGGACCTCGCCAAGTTTCCCGAATTAGTTCTGCTCGATCGTTTTGATACCACCATCCCAATTTTATTGGGTGTCGGAATGTTTTTTCTTGGCTACTTCCTCAATATTTTCTGGCCAGGACTCGGCACCAGCGGCTCACAAATGTTAGTGTGGGGCTTTTTCATCTCTACCGTCGCCGTTGCCCATGGCACCTTCACCGTTAACTCACTGACTCATCTGTGGGGCAAGCAAGTCTATCCATCAAACGATGACAGCCGAAATAGCATGCTCATCGCCTTAATTACGTTGGGCGAAGGTTGGCACAACAATCACCACTATTACCAATCATCCGTCCGCCAAGGTTTCCGCTGGTGGCAGATCGACATCACCTATTACGGCCTGTGGTGCATGTCCAAAGTCGGTCTCATCTGGGGACTGAAACCTGTTCCAGCGAAAGTAATCGCTGACGCCGGCAAGCTCATGGATAAACCCGCCACAGCGTAAGCGGGATAATTAGAAAAGGCCGCGCTTATCGTTTAGGTAGGGTAAAACCGCTAATCAAACCATTGGATTCCGCGATCATTATTATCTCACCTTGGAGATATGGCGGGGCCAAGGCTGGTGAACGCAGACGAAGGTGATGCTCAATTTTTCCGTCGCTGCGATTCATCACGAAAATATTCCCAATACTGTCAGCAATAAAGTATTGATTTTGACTTATTCCCAGGTGTTTAAGCTGCCCCTCCGTTGGAATTTTTTCCTGCCAATGAATACCTAAATCATTTACCCTACGTTTGAACACCTGAACTGAAACCTCGCTCATCACGATGAGTTCATCGGCATCATAACTCAGTGCCACGATATTGCCGTTCACCATTGGTGGCTGTTTATCAAGTGCCCATTGACCATTATCTGCGATTAATAAACGCCGAACACCATTGCGAGTAGGAATCGCCAGCAACCGTCCAGGCTCAATCCAAGCAGCCGTGTTCGTACGATTACTTGGTAGTGATATTTCTTGTGCGATCATGCCTTCCTGATCCACCACCCAAACCGCGTTATCTAGGCACAACAGCAAATGATCGTGTACGGCTGACAAAGTCGGTGGCTGCATACCAGTTAATGCTTTTGTCCACAAACGGCGCTCGGGAGCGTAGGCATTTAACCAATACGAACCGGCCGTTCTTTCAATGGTAAATGTCCCTATCGCATTGAGGCGCAACGCCAGCGGGGCTTGCTCTAACGCTGAAACCGTTCGTTCTCCGCTATGGATAATAGTTGCCGACAAGACTGGCTCATCACTCATCGCCACGCAAACTCCCGTTGCGGTGCTGAACAGTTTTTTCTGCTTCGTTGCCGTGGAAACGAATGCCCAACCAATGCGTTCAGTAGGCAATCCTGGAACAATCTTGTTATCCAATCGTTGGATTTCTTGGCCACTACTGCTGTCGATCAACACAATCTTCTGATCACTGGCCATAACAACGCCAGCAGGATGCGGTAACATATTAACCCACATTGGCGCAAATGGTGCCAGTTGCCACAAGGGCTTATTGGGCAAACGAACTATCTGAATTTGCTCAGCGACTAATGTGCTTGGAGCAATATTTACCTCCGCGGCTAAAAAATCCGATGCTGAAATACTCACCGTCATTGCGCGATTAGACCAACGACAAATCACCGCGTCCTTTGGGCGGGGCAATAATTTCCCGTCACTATAAATTTCGACGGAATCCCACGAAGGTCCGTCCAGAACTAAACGTAAAGGCAATGGTAAGCGTGATAAATCTTCGCCTGGATGTTGTTGGCGTAATTGCGCTGCTAACGCGAGTGCCTGCGATGGGTCTACGACTGCGAGCTGTTCAATAGACGTTATTTTACGCTCCAACTCGGCGATCGATAACGTTAATAAATCTATTTGCGGAGTGGTCGCGCTGTTGGCATTGCCGCTTTTCCCTTTATCCGTTTGAGATACATCACCTCCTGGCGGTAATAAAAACCAAATCAAGCCTACAGCAATAATCGCCGCGCTAGCACCCAAACCAATCCACAAATATGAATATGACTGAACCGGAGTGTGGATTTTCGTCTGTTCAACGTCGTTGCTTTTTACCGTCTCGGGTTGGTCCTTTACTCGTTTTTCCGTTTGTATTTTATCTACTGGCGCTTTGATAACACGCGCCGTTTCCGGTTTTTGACCCAATCGTTGCGTGATTGGTTTTTGATTCGAGGCAGTTTCTAAACTCGGTAAGGAACCTTGAATAATTGGGCTACCAAGGGCTGGAGTTGCACCCGTTGGCTTAAATAAATCCGGATTGGTAAAATATTCGGTTGATGATCGAGAAATCGTGGTGGTACCACCTGATTGTGCGTTCGCTCCCGGCGCTTTTTCTGGTCGCGTTTGAGCAACCAACAACGCTGAATTTTCGACGGCCATTGCAGGTATAGTCGAATTCGATTCCTTCTGCATCCCTTTTTTCACTAAAGCAGAAAGTGATAAGGACTCTTGCGATAAGGGCGCTAAACATCGCAGGGTTCCTGGAATTTTACCGCACAATCCCAAAAGTTCTTTGGCGACTTCGGACATAGTCTGTGGGCGAACATTCGCATCCTTAGCCAACATACGTTGAACCAACAGATCAATATCTTCACTACCTGACAATTGTTTGCTTATTGACGGAATTTGTCCGGTACTTTGCAGATGCAACGATTCCAAAGCGTTTACTGCTGGGAATGGCACTTCGCCCATCAGCGCTTCGTAAAGGATAACGCCTAAACTATAAATATCAGACACACTATTAGGTGCCTGGCCGCGACAAACTTCTGGCGCCATCGATTCGGGCGACGCCAAAATACGCCGTTCATTGCCTGCAATGCAATAGTCACCTCGACCCAAACTAAAACCATTCACTTTTGTAAATCCGCCTTCGGAAATAATCAGTGAACGACCTGTCAAATTCCCATGAATAATCCCTAATTGATGAGCTGCGGCTAAGCCTTCTGCCGCTTGGCTACAGATCACTAAGATATCACGCACCGACATACGGGCTTGATGGCGTAATTCGGTTAGGGACAGCCCAGTGATCGCTTCGTTTACTAAAGCCAATAGGCGTTCTTTTTGCGGCCCAACCCATTCCCAATGCTCTAAACAGCAAGAAATATATAAATGTCGTAAGGTTACCAATTGATCCGATTCACGACGAAAGCGTTCGCAAAAAGTCTCGTCAGCAGCAAAACGCGCATCGGCAATCCACACTTGCACAGGACGCGCAGACGCCACCTGTGTCGCACGATAAGTAATACCGGTTTCATCCCCAATTAAAATATCATCCAGCCGAATTCCATTCGACGTAAATCCAATCAGCGCCGCATTCGTGATTGCCGGTAAAGTGGATCGGGTAGTTGTCGCTCGCGCCGTCATAGATCGGCATCACATCGCACGACCCGCCCTGTCAAGCGTGGCGAAAGACGACGTGTCTAAATCTTTATTACCGCAAGGCTTTTGGAACAAATTCGGGATCTGATGCTTCCGCGATAGCCAGTTCAATTTGAAAGCGCATAATATCCAAAGAAATGGGACTTTGGTAACCGGTTAGACAATCTCGTAATGCGGTAGCAGAATCGCGACCACCGGTACGCGATAAGCGATAGGCTTTAACGGCAATGGCTTCGGCGGCACCTGGGGTTAATAAATTAGGAACCAGTGGTTCTAATGCGGTCGCTTCTTCATCGGTTAATACCACACCACGGCGTTTACCAAGCGCACGTAATAAATTCATGCCAGCACTGGCAGTAGTCGTGGGGAAAATAGGAATGCGTACGTCAATACGCCCAGGGCGCTTGAGATCGACTTCAATTAAATCTGGGCGACTGCTCGCTAATATCCACACCACTTTGCCACGATTACGCGTGTTCGACATTTCTTGCGCCATCATCGCGTAGATGCGGCCATTAATACCGCCTGCATCGTTGCCGCCTTGATCACGTTTACCAAGGGCTTGGTCGGCTTCATCAATGAAAACAAAACAACGACCAAGGGCGTGAATTAGCCGGAATATTTTTTCTAAATTACCTTCCGTCGAGCCTACCCATTTGTCACGGAAATTTTTGAGTTTCACCACGGGCACACCGGCTTCGCCAGCGAGGCATTCGACTAAATATGTTTTACCGGTACCAACAGGACCACACAGCAAATAACCCATCGGCATGGCTTGCAATTCGCCCTGCTTCCACAAAGCGACGTCCTGACGCAGCCATTGTTTAATCGCGTCGCCCGCTTCGTAATCATCGAGCGTGCGGTTAGATTCCATAAACTCAATTAATCCAGCGCACTCACGTTCGACCAAGGCTTTTTTAATATCGAGCAAATCTTTTTCGTTAAGCGGTTCCGCCTTATGTTCACGTAATTTCAGTAACGATTCCGTCGCACTCAACGTCGTTCCAGCGAGCAGCGTGGCCGGTTTTTGTAAATCGTTGATGAAAGCACTGAGAGCTTTGGGATATCGCGGCGCCAAGATCTGCATGGCTGCGGCTAATTCCTTGCTCGTTGGCAACGGCAATTGCACCACCGTTGCGCGCGGATTTGCCGCCACTAACGGATGTAAATCACTGACGTTATCCGCGATCAAAAACGTAGCCACCGCATGATCGGCAATCGCACCATCGCTTGCCCAGTCGCGCACTAAACTCGCCATCGCGTTTGATTCCGGCGCACCATAAGACGCCACTGGCATAATTAAATCAGCGGAACGAATCAGCACGCCCACTTGAATTCGGCCCTGTCCAATACGCACCAAATTCGTCGTGTAACGCAGGTAATGAGACAACAATTCGATCGCTTCACGCGGCGCGCGCGGCATGTGCGGAGTTTCTTTCATGCGCGGCCATTTGGCGATCACATCACCACCACGCTCTACCCGTAATCCATTGCCCAGGTCATAACTAAATACCACATCAAAACGTGGCAGCATGACTTTAATTAAAAAATCACTGAGCGAACCGAGTTCACCACTGCCCAACGGCAACAACATGCGATCATGGACATTGCCAGCGACAATGAATTGGGCTGTTGCTCCGCTTTCGTAAGCGGTAATTAAATCGGTCGCCCACGTTGGTAACAACACACTCATACGGTTTCCGTGTTGGTGCCTGGGTTTATCGGTTTATGACATGTCACCCGGCTTGTGGTCCCATGCTTTTCGGCGCAGCTTGTCCCGCCTCGCTCACTGGCGCGGCTGGAGCAGCCGGTGCGGCGACACCTTCTAAGGTGATGCCTTCTTTGGCGGCAAAATCCGCCAGCGCCATATCGGCCAACGCTTTTTGCTCGGCTTCTTTAATATTGACCTGATTCATGTCGAGCGAATCGCGCGCCACGCGTGCACGTCCGGCAGCTTTATTGCGTTCTTCTTCGACCATTTCATGTAAACGATTCAGTGTGTCCCCTGCGCCACCAATTTCCGTGATCATACCGCTGGCCATTTCGGTCATTTCGGCCATGGCCTTTTTCATCTTCATATCTTCGATCGCGCCTTTGAGTGATTCCATTTTTGCTTTTGCGGCAGTGATCGCGACATCGCGTGATTTCATTAAATTTTTATAGGTTTCTTCCGCTTGGGTTAATTGCAGACGATTTTCTTCCAATTCGCGTGACACCGTTTGTAAACGCATCGCATATTGTGCCGCCGCCTCGCGACTGCCTGCACGCAAGTGAGCGGTAGTTTTTGCGCGTAAATCGCGCTCTTCGGTTTCCAATTTCTTTACTTGGCCCATTAATCGTTCGCATAACCCTGCATGTGAGGCCAGCCCTTGATTATATTGCCCAATTTGCTTGCGGAGGTTTTCTTTTTCTACTTCCAGCAAGGCTTCCGGATTGCGCTTCTCAATGCCGCTAACGAAGAGACTCAGAAAGCCCTTAAAGAGATTGGCGATACGATTGAACATGGACTGTACTCCCTGGGCGCGAAGGATGGAGATTTTATCCCCAGGAGCAAGGACGGCTCTGTGGCACTATGGCGCGAAATATTCCTGCTGTGCGAAGATTTCGATTTCGCGCAATAGTGTCACGGGGTGTGGGGCGGCAGCCCCGCAGCAACAGCGAACTGCCCAGCCGTATCGATAATGAACCTTTGGTTCCGGCTCGGCTGGGCTGTGCCTGCGTTATTATATCGACATTCCGCGGTCGCTTCCGAGACCCACTGGTGGGTAATTGCGCGATGCATCATCCAGGACCAGTACCCAATCGTCTGCACTCGGCGGAGTAAAAACGCGTGATCCGCGCACGGGAAACTGCCCGAGCCAACGACCACGGCCACTGCGCGGGTCAAACCAAGCTGCCACCACCATCGACCCACTCAAACGAGTTAAATCAACCGTAACCGGGCTCCCATCGGGACTGTAAATAAATGCGTAACTACCGCAGTCACCTCCCAAATCATCATCGTCAGCGCGAGTTCCCAGCGGTTGATGAGCGGGGTTAGACGCCTGATTAGCGACCAATAACTGATCTGGTACGCGCACCTGAAAAGGTCGACTTTCCACTAATAGACGCAAAAAATGTAATTCTTCCGCTGCCGGATCAAAAAGCGCATCATGCCACGGCGTGCGAGCATGATCGACGGTATCCGAAACTCGATGACAACATTCGACGCTGTGATTGCGATAGGTATAGCCGCATCCACCAGCAAATACCGAGGTATACACTAATCGGCGAATTTGCTGCGCTGATAATCGTCCATCTTCTTCGCCAGCAATTGTCGGCTGATCTTCTGCGCATGGCCCACCATCTAATACCGGACGTTCTGGCGTGGCGATATAACCCGCCTCAACCGCGCGCCACGCCAATGGATTATAAGCTGGTCCACTGCGTTGCAGCGCAATATCCAACCACGATTCGCCTTGGCACCACGACGCGCCTGCGGTCGCAGATCGACTTGGCAAATAGGCAATTAAATGTCGGCCTTTCGTATTCGTTTTTAATGCCTGACCAATTTGTGACCAGATCGCCTGTCGTTGCGCGTCTTCTGGAGCATCACCGCTGCCTAATACCCAAATAACCGCTTGTTCTTGAAATCGGTTACTGAGGTAATTCGCAAATCCAACGGCATTTTCCTCGGTAATAGCAGAACCGACGATGCCTGCATCGGCGATTTCCAAAGCCACGGCCATGCCCAATAAATTTGCTCGTAGCACAAAATAATCCAGGTGGGCGAAATAACCTTCGACCGGTTGCGTCACATCGCCATCATTAAAAGGCAGCAAACCATAGGCGTTCGGCACCGTCATCGCATCTGGTCCAGGTAAGGCGGACATTTGCATAACGCTAAAACGTTGGGCGGCGCGCGTCTGCACATAACGATCAATATCCGGGCGTTGCAGGTGCCGCAACAACATGTGCATACGATCAGCCAACCAAAAGAATGGTAACCCAGTGCTGGTTATTAAATGACGATGATTCGGGCTCGCGCGAAATTGCGAACGATAAAAAGCGATTGTCGGCATTGGTACTCCATCACCTTTGTTTGATCAACAGTTCCATCAACATGGTTTCATCAATCCTGCTGCGTCTTAGACACTTCGACCTTCGGTAACGACAAGGACGAGTCTGACGGAAAAGCACTCCATCAGTTTGAACCGTGGTCACGTTTAAATGTTGCCCAGGATCCGCCTACTGTCCACGACGAGCTTCGCGTTAGCGGCAATCGACCATCGCCAGAGCGCGATTGGGTGTTAGCGTGCCGCCATCTATGCGACTGTGCTGGATCTTTTTTATTATCGCGCAGACCCTGCAACTGTGCAGCGCTGCTGAGCACATAGACCGACTCCGATTGCCGTCCTGCGCCGGAATTGTTAGCGACGACACGGGTTGGGCCTGGGAATTAAAAGGACATCGCTACCGCGTGATCGCGCTGGATCGCGAACAAAATATTCGCATCACAGTTGGAGAACAACCACTCACGGTAGCACGGCGATTGATTGCCAATGATGACCAAGAAGCAGCAGCCATTATTCCCGCCTTACTCGAACGTGCGCGTATTGCCGGTATTGATTCAGCGACGCTGCTTCTTGATCGCGGGTTAATGACCGACCTACATTTACGCAATGACCGTGTTTATGTACTTCCCTACGCCACACTGTTGCGCAGCGAGGTTCCGGATACGGATTTAGACAGTCGAAAAAAAGAATTAAAAACGACCGCCAACCAATTAACAAAAGAGCTTACTAGCAGCACCCTAAATCCCATGGCACGCCAAGCCCTGCAGCGCGTATTATATTTTTTGACGCAGGACAAAATTGCCGACGAAGATACCAATCCTGGCGATTTGCGCCGCTTAGTTGCCAACGGTTGGTTGCAATCACAAGTGCCCGCTAGCGACCAACTCACAGCGGTCATCAATGCGCTAAATCACGCCTTGGCGCTTACCCTCATACAACAATGGTCAGG
This sequence comes from Planctomycetota bacterium, assembly GCA_947440715.1. GTDB lineage: Bacteria > Planctomycetota > UBA11346 > UBA11346 > UBA11346 > BOG-1363. Next base: position 10,258 of record CANETI010000011.1, read on the forward strand.
CGATCATTGGACTTTAAACAAATACACAAATGCCTACGCACACACCGTTTGGACTTTGCGTGGACCAGATCGTTGTCTACGCCTGCAACCGCACCATCGACCGGTGTATGCACCAAACATTCCGTGTCAGTTAATGTATGAATTAGATCCCGCCTTAGATCCGCTCGCCTTAGATGCACCCATTCGTGCCGCACATCTCTATTGGGGCCGCGAAGCGCTGGCGCATTGGTCGCCAACCAATGGTTTTACCGCTGATCAAAATCGCTGGCGCATGGCACACCCAGATGAAGGCTCTGGCATTTCTCACTCCGTGCCGGTTAATTTTTTACCGCCACACATCCTATTAAGTCACGCCGATGGTAACCTGCATGGCCTAGCCACCGCTGGGGGCATGTTACAATTACCGCAATCAACGAGCGTTGCCGAACATGAACGATTTTTAACTGATGCCGCGAAACAATTACCCGATGCCACGCACTTGGATTTGATTGGGCAACATTTATTTACTTACGTTCACGACAGCCCAGATCCGGCGTTACCACAACTGATTGGTTTCCGTAATCTCAGTGGTGATATTCACCAAACCATCACCCAAACGCTTAATACCTGTCGCCATGGAATTATGCGTGGAGACTGCGACGATTTATCAGAAGTTTACCAATCGATCTTAACCAAACAGCAACGCCTTGCTTATGTACTTAGTTTTCCACGGCACGCAGCCTGTGCCTGGAGCGAACAACGTGGCGATGAATGGACTACGTATGTGCTGCAAACAGGACAGCCAATTGCGAAACATCACGCGGAGCTAGCCAACACAGTCTCCCAAATCTATGCTCATTTTGACGAGCACGATGAGCGCGATGGCTCCATGGTGAATTTACTGCTGCGCTTTGCTGGTGAAAATACGCGCACACCATTTCGCTTGTCCAACCGAATATTGACCGATGCCGATTATGCCAAAACGTTGATCGCCGTGCAGCGTGATTTATTTTATCACACCTACGCTCATGGCATAAATACCATGGTAAAAATGGTCGCAGCCGGCGACCACGACCAAGCCAATTATACGGAATTACTGGGACTCTACCGCCATACAGCCCAATGGTTGGCCGCACGCAGCACCCAAGAACGCATCGTCGCTTCCGTCACTGATCCTGAACAGAAACTCCAAGAACAAACACGTTTGATTCCCTTGCTGACGTTCGCGCAAGACCACACCATTATTTCTAACTTCGTTGAACGCGCCCTCAGTGATACCTTACCGACTATCGCCAAAGAAAATGACTCGCGCGCGTGGTGGCTGGCCTATCATTTACATCAAGCACTTGGTAACCAATATCATCAACCTGAACGCGAACAATTATTTAATACCTGGTTAATGCCGGCCCTCGTAAAAGAAACCGACGAGGTTCGCACCTGGGTCAACTCTGCGAATTTTTCACGAGAGACCTGGAATAACAACCTGCGTGGTTATCGCACACAAGCCACGAATCTTATCGGCATCATTCAGAGCAACGTTGTAAATCAGGGCTTCAGCGCCTTAGAACAAAATGAACCGCTACGGAAATATTTTAATTTTATGCAACAGTGGATTCAAGATTTCGCATTCATCGGCGATGGCAGGCGTTCCACCATCTTGCAGTCGTACGCCTCCAGCGGTTTATTTGCGGCTCAAATAATTGGCGAGGAAAACCTTGATTCCTTACTCGCCTCCTGTTCATTTCCGAAGGCTTGGCGTGATGACCATCGGAAACGCGATGGTGGTTTTTCTCAATTACGTCGCGACTTACCGTGGATTCGCTGCAATATCCTATTCTGGTCCTATCGCATGAATGCCGCGCTTCAGGCACGTGATTTACCCGAAACCCGCATTCGCACCCTTATTCAACGCCTACGCGAAGCACACCAGGCCACCACTGATCTTGATCTGTTACAACCCAATGATGATCAGGTTTTATTACGCGCCAATGTTATTGAAGCATTAATCGGGCGCGATGTGACCGCGCTCGACAAAGCTTTCACCGCGTATCGTGACCGTCAGGATAAACGCAGCGATGCAGCTCTGTGTCAAACCATTAGTTCGCTAGCTCGTCATTTACCACCGCGATGGTTTACGACGGTACTGCAACGTTGGGACGCCATCGCGGCAACCAAGCCCGGTTATTACACCATCGCCTGGAACTGCGTACATGAACAAGCTATTCCCCAAGCCTTAGTTGCCGGCGCGTTTGCGGCCGAACGATTGAGCGACGATGATTTATTCGCTGAGGAATTCATTTATTTACAACGCGTGCTCGCTGGCGGCAGCGTGCCATGATACCCTCATCATAATTGGCGTCAACGAAAACGAGTAAATCATTCACCCTGCATTCACTCGCGAACTCACGTCAAGCATGCCGCATATTCAACCAACTGCGATGGTCTGTTTAGTTATATTATTACGGTGGAGTTCCTCACCATTATTAATTATGAATTATGGCTTCGATAATTCAGGCACCAATCCTTTACGTGGTACATCCTGTAATGCCTCTTGATCAAATGCTTCCTTCAAACGTAAGCGTAATTCTGCCGCGACGCTTTCATGACGACCAGGCTTAACCCGCATGGAGGTACGCACCGTCATGGTGCTGCCACCAAAGCCAGTAATGCCATCTATCTGCAAGGGCTCTAACACATCACTGTTTGCCTGCTGCACTTGTTCGCCGCATGCGCGCAAGGTGGCAAATACTTTATGCACATCGATTTGATAACTGACATCAAAAGGCACCACGGCTTTAGTATATTCGCGTGAGAAATTCACCACCTGCTTCATGTCACCGTTCCGAATAATATGCAAACAACCATCGGTATCACGGATGCGTGTGGTGCGGAATTCAATTGATTCGACCGTGCCTTTAGCGCCACCTCCTTCGATAACATCGCCCACCAAATACACATTTTCAAAGAGAATAAAAAATCCTGACACCACATCATTGACGAGCGACTGCGCGCCAAATCCCACCACCATACCGAGCACGCCCACACTCGCTAAGTAGGGTAACGGATCTTGACCGACTGCCACCACCGCCAACACAAACATGACAAAATAACAGGCAACACGAAACAAGCTGCGTGTTAGCGGAATAATGGTCGCCTTACGCCGACGGCTCATGTCATCCATGCCATCGTTGGCCTCAGCACCTTGACCAATCCATAAATTACCAAATTCAATTACAACACGACCAAGGAAAAATATCCCGATGATTTTCATGGCCATTGGGCCGAATTTAGCTAAGAAGGACACCGTCGGTAATTGAGCAATCACTAAACTCGCAATGCCAATCCATAAGGCATATTCCAAACAGCGACGCAGCAACGGGACTAATGGTCGCATGTGCTCATAAATTGCGATCATGCCGCGTTTTTCCGCGTAACGATGGCTTAATCCTTCCGCCGTATCCACCACCACTGCGGTCGCGCGGATAATCAAAATTCCCACCGATATGATGAGGTAAACGGTCGTGAGAATTCTTAGCCCGTCGCCAATTAATTCCGCACCACCCAACATGTGCCAAGCAACGACCATAAAGAGTAACCAGGCCGCTGTGCCGACCGCGTGTTCCAAGCCTGTGAAAAATCGTTCTAAACTTTGATCATTATCTTTCAAATCTTCCCAGGCGAGGCAAAAAGTTGCCAAGCGTCGCAGCCCAGCGCGCACTAAGCGCAGCGCAAAAGCTAATCCAATACTGGCGGCAATTACTTTTGCGCAGATCCAACCCAGGCTTATCCAGCGTTCAGGAGGAACCGAGCGTAACTGGTCGAGCAACCACGCCCAAGGATCACGAGCTTGCCAAACGCTAAATGCCAAACTGCCTAATAAGACCACGACGCAGATAACATAAAGCAAAATAATGAATCGGCGTACCGATCCATGGATGCGTTCGCTCACCTCGACCACCGTGCCACTACGATCATGAGCAATCCGACGCTGTAAAAGGCGTGAGAACGCGATGACTAACCACGCGATCACACTTAATAATACCCAACCGCCAATCAACAGAATGCCCGCTGAGGTCATAATATCGACAGAGGTCAAAACGGCATCAGAAGTTTCAGCATTCATCGCAAATTCAAATACCTATTTATACAATATTTAATAAATGATTAAGACGCAGTTGGGTTAACTGGGCAACCGCTTGCCGCCCGACATTGATAAGTCGGCAACGTCCTTGACCAACACCTTGGTTTATTTGCAGCATCCAAGCAACCAACAACGAATTTAAATGATCGACTTGCGACAAATCGATACTCGCTGCCAACACCGTTAATCCACGCACCCATTCATGCGACATCGTATCGCTCATGTGGGGATGTTGGCCGATTCCCTTCAACAACAATATATTTACATGTCCATCAGCAGCGATGGATACCTGAAATGGACGGTCACCTACCGGAGCAATGGCACGAGTTGCGCCAGTAACAGCAAAACGACGATCCGGGTCAATCACCGCGATCGCGGCTTGCGCTAATGACGACAAACCATCGAAGCGCAAATAACCTTGTGACGCTGTTGCTACCGCCAATGCCTGCGCGATGAACGTAGTTGGCAGACGATCATCCGCTTGGCACGTCACCACCACCGTCGTCTGTGGCTTCAGCAACTGCGACAGACGCGAAAAACAAGTTTGCGCATCGTTCGCGAGTAGTTCGCTCAGTTGAAATGTAGAAGCCTCGGCCATGACCACCGTCCAGGGATTATCGATTCCGCCAAATAGCCATCGGACGGGAAGCGCGGGTTTAGCCGAGCTTCGCCGCCGCTCAAGACGTTTTCTCTTCGACGTCCAGCGCCTGATGCTGCAGAAGGTGAAAATAACGACGGCAGAAGCGATGCGCTTCATCGCGCACGTATTGCAACAATTTCAAAGCCGGATCTCGGCGCGACAATTGTAGCATGGTGCCGTCTGAGCGAACGATGGTTTCTTCACGTTTCGCTAAACCAATCAGGCACGGCACGCTCACCTGGGCCGCTTCCAAAGCCTGCAACGCCACGCCGACCTGGCCCACCCCTCCGTCGATCAACACGACATCCGGTATAACACCACCTTCATCTCGCAGGCGGCGATAACGCCGACCAACGACTTCGTGCATAGCCGCAAAATCATTATTCCCAGGATTCCCATCCACACCGCGTACTTTAAAACGGCGATAACCATCTTTATTTGGTACCCCGCCAATAAATTGCACAAGACTCGCCACCACATGTTCGCCCGCTAAATGAGCGATATCGAATCCTTCAATCACGTGCACCGGCCGCACTAAGCCAAGGTGTTCCTGTAAACGTTTGAGACCGCTGTGTAAATCAATCGTGGGCGCTTCTGGTTCATCATAATCTTGCAGACGGCCTCGCTGCTTGAGCCGTTCCAAAGCGACAATTTGATCGCGACAGCGCGCCGCATCTTCGAAGCGTAATTCACCTGCGGCTTGGCTCATGCGTGAACGCAAAGAACTTAACACTTCGCCCTTAGCCCGCCCGCGTAAAAACGCGCGCAGTGCGGCGATGTCCTGAGCGTAATCAACGCGCGACACCTTCATCGTGCACGGTGCCGAACAACGTTTAATATGATAATTTAAACACGGCGCAAAATGATGACGCTTGGGGTCATCCTCTTGAATATCTAATTCGCACACGCGAAAACGAAACACACGCATCAAAAAATGATAGGCGCGATACAACTCCTTCGCTGTACCAAACGGTCCAATGTAATCCACGCCTTCGGCTTGCCGTTCACGCGTACAATAAACACGCGGAAAAGGCTCCCGCGTA
>CANETI010000012.1 GCA_947440715.1 Planctomycetota bacterium
CCCAGATCACGAACTAATAATCCGCTCACGCTCAGCGCATTGTCGCGAATAAATTCCGCGTCCAAACGCCGTGGTGATTGCATAGCGCGCAAACGATTTGCCGGATCTCGCGCCACGATTTCAGCACGCTGAACGGATGATTGGCGGTAGGTGTTACTCATGACGATTTGTTTGACCAAACGTTTCACATCCCAGCCATGCTCACGGAAATCTACCGCGAGCCAGTCCAGTAATTCAGGGTGGGATGGCCATTCACCTTGCATGCCAAAGTCATCAACCGTCGCACATAAACCAACACCCATTAATTGAGCCCAAACACGGTTAACGAAAACCCGCGAGGTCAATGGATTGTCAGCGGCAGTAAGCCAAGTCGCTAAATCTAGGCGGTTCAGTCGTCGCTTATCATCATTTTTTATCTGCCGCAGAAAGCTGGGGGCACTGGGAACGACTTCTTCACCATTCTCATCTTGCCAATTACCGCGCGGTAAAACTCGCACGGTCACCGGTTCCCACGTTTCCGTGATTGGTGTCATGGCTTTGCCATCATTGCATTCTTCTTTTTCTTTATCGAGCACCGTGATGCGTTGATAAGCGGCGGCATCGAACGCGGTACTCGCCAGGAACGTAGTAGCAAAAATTGGATCCGTTATTTTGGCACCCGTGGTCAAGTGCGTGAGTGCCTTTGCGTCAAACGTACCCGTGTTTAAATGGCTGGGGACTAATGGTGACACCGCAATCCGGCAGCTCTGTAGATCATTTTTACTAAGCACGAGTTCGAATTTATCTCCTTCGGCAATACGCACCGGATGATCGAGAACAAAGACGGCCGAAGCGGACGTTTTCGCCAGTTCATTCGACAAGACCCAGCCATTGCGTAATCCCAAAATAGCTGAGCCGCTCTGGTACTGGGTCATTTTATTAGTCGCATCGCCGATGCGATAACCAACGGAGGTCGCTTTTTTACTGCCTTTAACCAGATGGTTTATCTTGATGCGAATCGCGGGTTTGTCTTTGGATTTCTCGTCAAATAAAGCCGAGCCATTTTTAACCTGCGCTAATTCTATGCGTACGGCAGCGATCCAACCAGCGGCGTTGGTGAGCGGTAAAGTCACATCACTATCGCGCTTGGCGGTTATTAATGGGGTACCATCTGCTTCTAAACTGTAACCGGCCTTGTCATCAGCCGGAATAGCAGGAGTTAATCGTTGCCAGCCTTCGGCATGTTTTCCTAAAAAAGTTTTTAATTCGGTACGCCAAGCTTGGACCGCTTTGACATCTTGTTTCGCTATGGCTTCCACTGCGATGGTTTGTGCATCTTGCTCGAGTTTCTCCAGACGTTTTTGTAAATAAGGGCTAGCGACTTCGATTTCTGGCGGAAATGGATAGTCATTATTAAAACCTTTGAGGTCAGGGTTTTTTGTGTAACCGTAATCAGCGTAGACTCCCCATTGCCGAACATCGGAAAAGAACGAAGCAAAGCGATAGAAGTCTTTAGCCGCCCAGGGATCATATTTGTGATCATGACATTCACAGCAGGCCAGAGTCGAACCGAGCCATGCTCCACCCAACGTGCGCACGCGATCAGCAGCGTATTTTGCTAAGTACTCCTTCGGCTGAGCGCCGCCTTCGCGCGTCATCATATTTAAGCGATTAAATCCAGAGGCGACACGCGAACTGGTGTTGGCATCGGGTAATAAATCACCCGCTATTTGTTCTGCGGTAAAGCGATCAAACGGCATGTTGCGATTAAATGCGTCGATGACCCAATCTCGATACGGGAAATTATTTTGGTTTTGATCGCCGTGAAATCCAACGGTGTCAGCGAAGCGCACTGCATCCAACCACGGTACCGCCATGCGTTCGCCATAGTGTGGTGACACAAGCAAAGCGTCGATCATTTTTTCATAGGCGTTGTCCGATTTATCTTCAACAAATGTAGCCACCGCAGTTGGATTTGGCGGCAGGCCAGTCAGATCTAAACTGGCGCGTCGTATGAGTGTGGCGCGATCAGCGGCTGGCGAGGGTGAAATTTTTTCCGCGGTAAGGCGTTGGTTAATAAACGAGTCAATTGGTTGTTTGCCCCAGGCGGCGTCGGCACTTGCTGGAATCGGCGTTTTGACCGGTGCTAAATAAGCCCAGTGCGGTTCGTATACCGCACCTTCCGCGATCCAGCGTGCTAATATTTTTTTCTGAGCGTCATTTAATTGACGTGGCGCGTCCTTTGGCGGCATCACATCGTCTTCATCCGTTGTGTGAATGCGTTTGACTAACTCACTCTCTGCTGGTTTACCGACGACGAAGGCTTCTTTGGCCAGCGCAGTTTCGCGAACGTCTAAACGTAATTTTCCTTTCAGATTGGCCTTGTCTGGTCCATGACATTTAAAACAGGTATCTGATAATATTGGTCGCACGTCGCGGTTATACGATAACGGTTCAACGGCGTATGTTGGTAGAGCAAGTGAGGCGATTAGCACAAAAGAGCGGATAGATAGCATAGATAAATTCCCATCAAAGCGATTATGGTAGACCAGCACTGATTGTTTGCGCTTCGGCTCGTTTAGAATTAACCGAAGGCCAACAAATACAAGAAAGATACCGTTTTGTTGATTGATATTTTCATGGTGATGACGTTGTCACCACTGATCAGAAAAGGCTAGTGCAATGCGATCACTAAGTTTACATCGCGCGCAAAAGGCTTGCCATTAACTACGTAGAAAGTTGTCCAATAAACACAAACCCGCGCTTCCGCTCTTTTCCGGGTGGAATTGCACCGCGATTAATGATCCACGACGTACGCTGGCACAAAAGCGTCCGCCATGATCACAAGTTGCTAACGGCGCAATATTCGTGGCGGGGGCGCAGTAATAACTGTGCACGAAATAAAATGGCGTATCATTAGTGATCCCATCCCAGATCGGATCGGGTTGTTCCCAATGTACCGGATTCCATCCCATGTGTGGCACTTTGATGGTGGAATCAGTTGGTTGAAAGCGAGTGACCGCGCCTGGAATAACGCGCAAACAAGCAACGCCGCCGTCTTCTTCGCTGCGGTCAAATAATAATTGCATACCAACACAAATACATAACAGCGGATTGCCCGCCGTTATAACGGTTGCCAAGGCCTGATCTAATCCAGCGGCGCGTAAATTGGCCATGCAGCTTTCAGCCGCGCCAACACCTGGAAAAATAACTTTGTCTGCTTGCGCGATGACCTGTGGGTCAGCGGTGACCGTGGCCGATTGGCCTAAATGCGCCAAGGCACGTTGTACTGAGGTGAGATTACCTGCTTGATAGTCAATGATCGCGACGCGCATGGTCGTTAGCGTAGAATGACAAAGTGTTTGGCAAAGTGGGTAGCTCGCGCTCGGCTGCGGAGTGGGAAAAGGGCAAAATGCTGGGTTGTTTGATGATAGGAACTAAGGCTGGAACAACCCCAACTGGCGCGGACAAACTGCTTCAAGAAAAGTAGCGACAAAATTGACTTAGGATTACCCCATATGAGTGGATCCTTTCACGCCTGTGGATTCGGTATTCGTGGTGATTCCGAAGCTTGGTACAACGACACTGTGCGATGCAGTACCATCGGCACCTTTGCACAACAGTTGCTGGATAACGACTATTCGTGATATTTTCGCGCCATGCATGGCGTAGAACATAAATCAGGATTACTTGCTGTCGGTCTTGTCATTTCACTGATCATAAGCAGTGGATGCGTGGGGACGGAGCGTCGTTCTGCAAACAATCCAGTTACCAGCGCATCAAATGGCTCATCAACTGGCTTAGCACCAGGTTCTGAAACTCGTTCGGAAGCTAGTTCTGAAACTCGTCCGGAAACTAGCTTAGCAAACAGTTCAACTCCGCGTGGTCGTGTGTTCTCAACCGACGCAACACTGACGGATCCTGCGTGGACAGCTGCCGAACTGGCAAAGCCGATTGCGGTTCGTCGTCTGCAAGCAACTCAACACACGAGCATAAATATCATTCGTTTAGACGGTGCCGAACAACCACATATTCATCGTGACCATGATCTGATCGTGATTGTTTTACACGGAACCGCACGCCTACATTTGGGAAATCATGTGATGGAAGTTCGCTCGGGAGACATCATGGAAATCCCACGTGGTGTTGTGCATTGGGCAGAAAATACCGGTTCTGAAGCAAGCGAAGTTTACGCGATATTTTCTCCGCCTTACGATGGTTTAGATAATATTCCTGTTCCGCCTGTTCCTTTGCCACCGCCATAATTTGAGGTATTGCATGTCAATTCGATTTCTGTTTCTGGTGTTGTCGGCATTCACACTAGCCAGTACATTGAGTAGTTGCGGCGGTGGCGGGCGGAGTCAAATCTTCACGCCTGGGATTGATAAGCGCACGGTGGAATGGACAACCGAAGAGCAGAAACAAATATTTTCATTTAAGAAATTACATTCCGCTGCAGGCACGAGCACGCACGCCATGCGTTTGGCTGGTCGCTCAGATTCGCGTGTCCACGATCACCATGACATGACCGTCGTTTTACTCGCGGGGCGAGCCGATATTCGCTTAGCGGGCAAATGGCATACGGCGAGTGCGGGTGACATTGTCGAAATTCCACGTGGCTCTATTTATGAATTAGATCAATTGGGAAGCGAACCGGTAGAATGTTACGTTATTTATTATCCACCTTACGACGGCAAAGATCTCCGCTATATAAAAGGGAAGTAAAGAGAGACGCGCGCTTATTTAAATTCGGTATTCGAGATACACGAGGTCGAGCCAGCGTCCGAATTTAAAGCCGACTTCGTTCAGTCGACCGGCATTGGTAAAACCTAAAGCGCGGTGTAGCGCTAGGCTTGGTTCCTGATCGCCCGAAATAGCTGCGATGACGCGATGATGTCCGATGGCTCGTGCGCGCGCGAGTAAATCTAGCAATATCGTGCGACCGAGGCCACGACGATGGAAGTCATGATGAATATAAACGGATTCTTCCACCGTATGACGAAATGCCGCGCGCGGATGGTAGGGCGACAACGATCCCCAACCAACCACTTGACCATCAATTTCCGCCACCGTCACCGGATGCGCTGCACCATGCGCTGTGAACCACGCTAAGCGTTCGGCGTCCGTGCTTGGTTCGCTCTGATAAGTGGCTGTCGAATATAATACTGAATACGAATAAATATCATTGATGGCAGACAGGTCGGCAGGTGTTGCAAGGCGGAGTAGGGTGGTAGTCATAAATTACTATGCCGTCAGGTTGTTGCTTTGAGTACTAATGGCTGCGATATATTGAGTTATTTGATAGTAAGCAAGTCGATGCTTCCTCACTATTTGAAAAATGAACCCACCACGGATCGGCGGGTTCATTTTCTCACTCGTCTTCACGCTACTACAGGTGAGATATGCCATAAGAGCAAGAAAAAGTAGCGTCTCACATCACGCATTTGCCGCCCGCACACGCGGGATCCAATTCCACGCGGCCGGTATTGTCGATGGTTTCTAACATTAAGGTGTAGTCGACGGGAATGTATTCGCGCTTGAGATCTTCCCATAACTTGCAGTTATGAACCCGTTTCAAGCAATAGGTCATGCGTCTTAGATCGCCGCCGAAATAATTTTTTGCAAATTTGTGTGAGCGGCGAACCCAGTCTTTTTGACGTAAGAGTTTCGTGACTTGTTCACGTAATACTTCCAGATCTTGCGAGCCGTCAGTTTTAAGTGGCGGTAATTCTAATGATTTACCCGTGCCCAGGGCGCAAGCGCAGGCGCCCCACAGGTCGTCGTCGAAAGCGTGTAGGCCATCCACGATTAATCCTGATGCGAATAAGCTGCCGACATCGTATTCTTTGAGAATTTCGTCGTGCGTCCACACCGCACAGAAAGGAGCCTGGGGATAATCAAGATCGCCACCTTCGGGTAATAAAGAGACACCAGCAAAAGCCTCACGGTGTTTAAAGATAAATTGGGTAACGTCTTCCCATTCGGTATCGCGCACGGTGATGGTGTTGCTGACATTATGGCGTAACCACGGAGCCGTGCAGCGTTCTATGCGGCGACCACTTCCGACCCAGTGATCCTGAGTCAGGCGCACATGTTCAAGTAAATCCACTGCTGACATATCATTTTTAGTGCGCGCCTCTTCTGGCACTTCGATACAAAAAGTAATAATGGCATCGGTGCCATTGGGATTCCATACGCTATTTTCCACCGCGCGTTGGTTGTGCAGTTGGAAATATTGGTAAGGTATTTCATTTTTGTTTGATTGCACGCGGCGGAAATAACGTTTTGCATGATGCGCATGAATACCGGACGCTGTACCTAAAATGCAGCTCGTGGTGCCCGCTGGTTTAACGCAGGTGGCACGCGCGGCGGGATTAATGCCAATTTTCGCTGCGACATCGGCATTCACTTCAAGGATTATTTTAGCCATGCGATCTTGCAGGGCTGGGTCAAAGGCGATGGTGGGATTGTCCATCATGCCCGTCATTGAACACCCGAGCAGCGCTTCACGGCGGACGATGCGTTCGGTGGTTGGTCCTAAATAATTGAACGATGCGTAGCCGGCTTGCAGTGTACCTAAAATGGCGGCACCGCGGCAGGCGCGTTCAAAAATTTCTGGCGTGGTACACGCCTTCATATTTATTTCACAGAGATTGCAGAATGCCCAACCCGATTCACCGGTTTCAACATCCACTGGATACATGCCAATTTCGACGCAGGGATTATACATAATTTCAGTCGAGTCAGCCCACACAAAACCAGGTTCGCCGAATTCACGAACAGAATGCATTAACGCGGAGAAATCTTTGTAGGTGGTTTTATTGCGTAACAATAACGCTGAATTATTGCTGCGTCCGCGCTGTGGATTTTTGACAAACCAATCGCCGGTCTTGGCCGTGGCCATGTCGTTATCATCAGGTGAGAACATGCAAATCGTCGCGGAACGACGCACGCCACCCGCTAATACCGCGTCGCTTGCGTGCATTAAAACATCGTAGCAATCAATGGCTGGGAGCGCACAGCGTTGGCCAGCACCGGCTAATCGGGCTTCAATGAGCAAACGGATTTGTTCGAGTGAACGTTTCAGTGGTCCAGGGCCAGGAGCTTTACCAATGCCGCTGGAGAGCGTTGCACCAGCCGGACGAATTTTAGAGAAATCAAATTTAACATCTTTGCCGGCGAATTCAGGGAAAGGCTGATCGGAGGTAAAATAAGACGACATCAGCACGCCGAGCGAATCGGACCAACCTTCGATGGAGTCTTCAATAACGTAAGTGGCGCGGCTTTTACCAGGGCGTGCGACCTCAGGTAATTTCGCGATGTGATGTGTCTGAACAGAAAAACCAACGCCGCAGCCGCATAATAATAACCATAAGGATTCTTGGAAAAAGCGCGGACGATCACAATAGGATACGGTGCAATTATAGAGACGGGCATTTTTATCATTAATCGGCTTGCCACCGAATTGCAGGGCTCGTTGGCTACCCAAGACTAAGCGTTCTTTCATCGCTGCCGTGGCTAAGGCCATATCGTCGGCGATTGGTTTCCCAGCGTAGGTCGCGGCGTGCATGCTCATGACCCGATCCACGGCTTCGCTAAAGCTTTCACGTCGTCCCAGCGCTGCATTCCAGCGCGCGTATTTGGTGGTGAAGGTGTAGTCTTGCAGCTGGGCGAGGGTCATAAGTAACGGAGTCCTTGGAACGTGGTCATCATGGGATCGGGAGCGTGACGCAACGGCGACCTTCCGACTGGAATTCGACCAGTTTTCGACCGTACTTTTCAACATTTCGACCACTTTTCGACAGGGGGACTGTCGAAAAGTCGATTAATGGGTACGGCCTATACGGCCTGCGAAGTGGAACCAACACGGAAGCTGGTGATGAGATGATAACTTTATTCGCTAATTTTGAATTTCATCCAAGTGAATTAATCGCTGTTTAGGCTTTGAGTTTTTCCAACGCAGCGGCAGAGGCTTCAAAGACTTGTTTATGAAGTGAATTACCGTGGCTATCCATGGTCACGATGCAGGGGAATTTTTCGACCCACAGGTGCCAGATGGCTTCGGGGCTGCCGAGGTCCATCCAATCGACTCCATCAACACGGGTAATTTTTTGTGCTGCGACTTGCGCCGCACCGCCGATCGCGTGCAAATAGACGCAGCCATATTTAACGCAGCCTTCTAACGTCTTCGGCCCCATGCCGCCTTTACCGATGACACCACGAATACCATGATCGCGCATGACTTCCCATTGGTAGGGTTCTTCGCGTGAGGAAGTCGTTGGGCCAGCACCTTTGCACAGCCATTTATCCCGGTCCTTAACCATGACTGGTCCACAGTGATAAATAATGTGCCCCGCTAAATCGACCGGCGGTTTTTCACCGTGGTGTAAGCGATGATGCACGGCGTCACGTCCGGTGTACAGACGACCAGTAATTTCCACGGTATCGCCAACTTTGAGCGTGCGAATTTGTGCTTCGGTGATGGGCGTAGTTAACGAAATGACGGCCATAATAACCTCAATAGAGCCATTTGGTGGTGTTACCATCAGCTGCAAGCGTGATACCCTGCCGACGGAAGGCCCAACACATATAGCTGATGGAAACAAAGAACGACGCGGGGACGCGATTGCGTTTACCGATTTTACAGCCCATTAAGGTGGTTTTTCCACCGAAGCCCATGGGGCCGATACCGGATTGATTGGCTTTGTTGATGATGCGTTGTTCGAGTTCGCTTAAAACGGGATCGTCGTTGGTGTCATCAAGGGTGCGCAGTAATTGTTCTTTGGCGCAGGCCATGCCACTCACGCGGTCACCGCCGATGCCGACGCCGAGAATCCCAGGACCGCAGCCTTGGCCTTGGGCTTGCAGAACGCAGTCCAGAATTGCGTTCTCGACGCCCTTCAAATCACGGCCACCAAATTTCGCATTGGGTAACGTGTAGGTGGCGCCAACATTTTCGCAGCCGCCACCTTTTAACATTAATTTTACTTCAACATGATCTTCGCGCCATTGATGAAAATGAAAATCGGGCGCACCTGGGCCAATATTGTTACCGCTATTTTTACCAGTAATCGAATCGACTGAATTTTGTCGCAGGTAGCCTTTGACGGTCGCCTCTTTCACCGCTTCAATAAACGTTTCTTCAAAGGTAATTTGGTCGTAACCCACTGGCGTGTGCACATACACCAGAATTGATCCAGTGTCTTGGCACAGCGGCTGACTGGTAGTTTTAGCCAGGCCAATATTGCAGTCGATGACGTCGAGTGCGTAGGCCGCGTTGGTGCCAGCAGTTTCCTGTTTTTTCCCAGCTGCAACGGCGGTCACGACATCGCGTGGCAATACTGTCGAGGTCACGCGGATTAATTCGATTAATGATGCCTGGAGGGCGGTGGTGGTAGCGGTGCTCATAAACAGTGCCTCGGGTGGCGCATCGTGGGTTGCATGGGCGGGGTGCAACTACTGGAACCCGGCTGTCCCTTGGTGGAGAAACGTTTATTGATTGACTTGTATTCTCGGATTGGCGTGCGTGGCTGCTGGTAAGCGCCAATGGGTGGCTCCAGCCTTGGTGTCTAATGCTAAACGAGCGGCGGCAGTGGTCGCGACCCATTTTTTTGCGCCGTCGTGGTCACTGTTGCTCATGCTGATAATGAGTGCGTCTAGGCTGCGCCGATCTAGGTTTTCAGCGTCAACAACCGGCAGAATGTAGATTTGGTCAGCGCGCGAGAGTGCTGGTGCTGGAGCAAGTAATCCGTCAGAGAGCACCACGACTTCGCCTTGGATGAATAGTGAGTGGATGGCTGACCAGCGTTTTTGCCGCTCATCGATTTGGCGCGGTTGCACCTGTTTATCTTTGATTTTACTACCAGCCAACCAACTAGCGATGCGTGCCATTTCAGGAGTGGTCATCGGCAGCACCAATTCATCGGGATTGCGCGGCGTTCCGCGGGCAACGTCTTCGATGTACCAGGCGACTAATTCAGCATGGTCGTGCGAGAGTCCACGGACGGTACCGCAGGCGGTGAAAGCCAGTAGCGACACCAACATGCCGATGCCGCATATGACTGTCTTAAAACAGTCGTTCACGGCATTAACTCCACGCCACCGGTACTCATGCGGGAAATTAAGGCATCGTGGTCAGCGCGTTTGGAATAAACTAATCCAGGGCAGCGTCCGCTGGGAAGATTAAAACTCAGCGGTTCGCCAGCTAACGTGGTGACGCATCCGCCAGCAGCGATTAGTACGGCAGCTGGTGCGGCGGCGTCCCATTCGGCTAATGGGCGCGGATGAACGTATAAACCAGCATGACCGCTAATAATGCGCGCTACTTTAATGCCGACAGAAGTGGCGTTAAGCGAGCGAAATTCCGGCAACGCGGCTAATACTTTTTCTACCGCTAGGCGATTTCGTTTACTGTTACTGGTGATCAGCACATCAGCGTTGGCCTGATTAATAATCAAAGGTCGTTGACCCTGACGGTCTAATATCCATGCGCCATGACCAGGCATGCCAATTAAACACACGCCTTCGGCGGGAATGTCAAGAATGCCGAGCACCAAATTACCATTAATGGCTAAAGCGACTTGAACGGCCCATTCATGGCTTTGTCCGACGTAATCTTTGGTGCCATCAATGGGATCAATAATCCACAAACGCTCGTTGCTCAATCGTGCTGGTGAGTCGGGTTGTTCTTCACTTAAAATAGCATCAGTAGGAAAATGTTGGGTTAAATAATGATTAATGATGGCATCAGCGGCTAAATCACCTGGGGTAACGGGCGAACCGTCTGCTTTGGCGGTTGCCGCTATGGCACCTTGCATCTGAAGGGCAGTAGCGCCGGCTTCGCGCGTGGCTTGTAGGGCAACGGACATTTCATGCGCAAAGGGGAGGTCATGGAGAAAGTGTTGGTCGTTCACGTGTACCTATCGTGGAGTGCCATGACGTAGGGCAATACATTGCGGTCGTTCCTTGAGCAGATAACACATGAACGAGAGTTATGCGTCGATTTTCTAACTTTTCCTGCATCCTTCTGCCGCTGTGCGCCTGGTCGGCCTCCGCGACACTAAGCCATGGGCTAGAACAAGCGACCAATTCGGTTTCTGAACAATTGCGTTTAGAAGCGCATGCATTTGTCAGTTTTGGCTATTTTCGCACGTGGGAAAATAATTACCTCGCAGCGGATTCGATGGATGGGTCGACGGATTTCTATGAAGCGGCGATGAATGCCAGCATACGCCCCTGGGATCGTGTGCGTATTGGTGCGCAGCTTTATTTGCGTGATTTAGGACGTTACGAAAATGGTGAACCGCGTATTGATTGGGCCTTTGCCGAATACACCGCCGATCAAGCAGCGGTTTTTCAAGTCGGGCGGGTCAAGGTTCCTGGTGGGCTTTACAATGATTTGCAGGATATTGATCCCGCACGAACGTCAGTTTTTTTGCCGCAGTCCATTTACCCAATTCGCTTAAGAGACAGTCAAGTAGGCGTAGACGGTGGTAAATTCACGGGTTTTTTCGATGAACTTTTTGGCAATGGCGTTAGCTACGCGATCTATGGTGGTACGAAAAATATCGATTCGGATAGCGCCTTCGCTCAGTCAACGGCGGAGCGTTCTTTCGGCACGGCAACCGATGTCGATGTTGATGCCTTTTTTGGCGGCATGTTGCATTGGAATACGCCAATAAATGAATTAGGCCTGCGCCTGAGCGGTAATCGAACCGACAATATTACCGTAATTACGCAAACGAGTTTTGGCCAAGCGACGCAAACAACTGATGTTGATATTGTTGTACTTTCTGCCGAATGGCAGAGTGCTCATTGGACATTTGCGAGTGAATATGCCTACAGTCGCAATAAGGGCGTCACCAATAGTCCTGCGCTGCCCAATGTTGAACGAGATTATCATGGTGGTTATATCAATGCGACTTGGCACGCAGCGAAATGGCTCGACACATATGGAGCTATCGAATATCAATATAGTGATACCAATGGAACGAGTACTGATGGTTGGGCTTATGTTGCCGCCATAAATATCATGCCGCTAAGTAATTGGTCGATTAAAGCGGAATTTCAATTACATGATGGGCCAATCGGAATTTCGAAAGCGGACAATCCCCAAGGGGTGTCGAATTCCTGGCAAATGTTAGCGTTAAAGACAACCGTCGATTTCTAAAATCGTCAGCTATTGCGACATCAAAAAAATAGGGGCAAGGGGCAACGCCCCAAAAAAAGAAACCAAATTACGCTAGCAAAACGTCAGCAGTGTCCCAGATGCAAGGCGCCCGACGACGAAGTTTGGTTCCTCCAAATGAGGAGGAGGGTGAAGCGGGTCAGCCGAAGGCTGAGGTCGCCACTTATGTGGCGGCCGACCTGCGTAACCGCAGATGGGGCGCTGCTGGCGTTTTGCTAGTCGTCGGTCTTGGCCATGCGGATGACTTCGTCGGGCGTTGTAATTCCCTGCAGCGCTTTGCGCGCGCCGTCCATCGACAGGGTGTTCATGCCGTTGGCAATGGCCGCACGGCGAACATCGCTGGTTGTGGCTTTGGCGAAGGCTAAATCGCGAATCGAACGATTCATGACCATCATTTCGAAAATGCCACGACGACCGCGATAGCCGCTGCCTTTGCAATGATCACAACCGACACCGCGTTTAAATTGTTGGTTGGCTAATTGTTCAGGACGTAATTTGAGCATGTCCAAATGCTTTTGCTCTGGAGTAAATGGGGCCAAACATTTTGGACAGTTGGTGCGAATAAGACGCTGAGCTAATACGGCTTGGATTGAAGTTGCGACCAAAAATGGTGGCACACCCATGTCGATCAAACGCGTAAGCGCAGAAGGCGCATCGTTGGTATGCAACGTACTGAACACTAAGTGACCGGTCAGCGATGCCTGAATAGCAATTTGTGCTGTTTCGGCGTCACGAATTTCACCAACCAGAATCACGTTGGGAGCTTGACGCAACATGGCGCGCAAAATACGCGGGAAATCCATGCCAATCTTATGATTGACTTGGCACTGATTAATCCCATTTAAATGATATTCGACTGGATCTTCGGCGGTAATGATTTTGCGATCAATGGTGTTGAGCGTGTGCAGCGTGGCGTACAGCGTGGTGGTTTTACCCGAGCCTGTAGGACCGGTCACCAGCACGATGCCATTGGGGCGTTTAATTAAGTTGTGAAAGACTTTCAAGTCAGTGGGGTCAAGGCCCATATCATCGAGTGATAATTTAAGACTGTCACTATCAAGTAAACGCATGACAATTGATTCGCCGTGCACTGACGGCAAGCACGATACGCGCAAATCCAGGGATTTCTCGCCAATTTTCACCTTAATACGGCCGTCTTGCGGCTTGCGTTTTTCTTCAATCATCATGCCAGACATAATTTTTAGACGCTGAATAACGGGACCTTGCAAACGTTTTGGTGCTGGGTCCATGGTGAAGCAAACGCCGTCAATGCGATAACGAATGCGCAGAAAATCATCCATCGGTTCAATATGAATATCGGACGCGCGATTGGTGAGTGCATTGGTGATGATCTGTTGCACAAATTTAACAATTAAGGCGTCATCACCATCGCCGCCGCCGTCGTCGCCTTTGGCGCGGTAGCTGATGTCTTGCGACATTTCACCAAGCATTTGATCGAGTTTATTCTCGGTCATGCCATAGGATTTTTCGATCGCCTTTTTGATTTGGCGTTCGCTACCGACCGCAACTTCAATCGCTAATGATGTTGAGAAGCGCAAGGTATCGACCACTTCCAGGTCGAGTGGATTGCCCATGACCACCGTTAAAGTGCGACCAGTGAGTCCAACCGGGTAAACCAATTTTTCGCGTGCTAGTTCGGCTGGGACGAGGTCGATTATTTTTTGCGGCACGTCGATCGAATCCAGATCGTAGAAACGCATGTCAAATTGTTCGGCTAGCGCGCGCGCGATATCTTCTGCGCTACAGGCTTCCATTTCCAATAAGAGTTGCCCAATCATACGTTTGTCGCCGGCATTTTGTTTGGCGAGCGCGGTTTTAACCTGAGCGGGCGTTACAGCTTCCATTTCTAAAAGAATTTCGCCGATGAACTTACGCATATGAGACTCCGAGCCGAGGGCAGACGAGGCACTATGCCGTTGGTCACTGTTCTGACATGCCTGATGCCCCCGCTTCTTGGGACACTGTGCATGACGGTGACTGAGGCCATCGTGGTTGTCGAAGGCTTCGGCAGGTCGGCGCTCTGCGCTTATCGTTTTTTAGGCATATCATGTGCTAACCCCTTTTTTCAGGAGACGACTTATGTGGCGCATTTTGTTCGGTTTGTTCTTACTGCTCTCGACTTGGTCTAATGTTATGCAGGCAGCAGCTGCCCCCTTAGATGGGCGACGTTACGCCATTGATTTGGTCGCCACGAAAGATGACCCCGCTGATCGCCCACCTGGTAGCGATTTCGTGGTTTTTACTAATGGAGTCGGGGACTGTGAACAAGCCGCCAAGGCCTATGGCTATGGTAAAGGAAGCTATACGGCGACCACGGCAAAGGGCGTCGTCAGCTTCAGTTTTGTGATGACCAGCCCTAAACATGGTGAGCTCACCTTTAAGGGGCAGATCAAAGATAAAGCCATCACTGGTACTCGTACCTGGTCAAAGCCCGGAAAGGGCACAATCACCCATAACTTCTCTGGCAAACAGCAGTGACAAACAAAGCGTGTGACATATTGTCAGCAGAACCTGCATAGATGTAGGACGTTAACTTTTGCTGAGGTTTCACATGCTTCGTTTCCAACTGTTTAAGTTTTGCTTCATTTTGGTATGTTGCAGCTCGTCTTTGATGGCAGCTGACAAAGCAGGCGACAAAAAAGAAGTGCCGAAAGTGAACCTGGCTTGGATGGAAGCGGGTAAGCCGGACGCCAAAGAAGCCTTTGCTCGCCAAGCAGGTAGTGCGGCAAAGCCCGGGCCAATTCCGCAATTTATTGGCGAATACCTGTGGAGTGGTCGTGCGGATAATGAATATAAAGCCTTTTTCATGTTTGAGTTACGACTACAAGGCGCGGTGGCGAATCTAGCAGATGCGAGTTACCGCATCGTAACCCTGACCCATGAACGTAAGCCTATGACGAGTGGCCCGTGGATGACCTTGGGTGCATTGCCCAGCCGAGCGACGCGCGATTTAAGCTACAAGCTTAACTGCCCGACTTTTCCTGCGTTTCAAATTGAACTGAAATGGAAGGGGGGCGCTGAAAATTACCTGGTGTGGGACAAAGTGGCGACCATTCCACTGGCGCTCAGTGACGTGGCAAAAATGCCGTTTTTGATCAGCCTCAACCAAAACTTTGAACATGACGAAAAGAAAAAGATCGCTGATGTTAGCTATATGCTGTGGAATATTGGTGGGGTTGCGGCAAAGGACGTGTCGCAAACCATCATTTTTAAAGACAGCAACGGTAAACCGGTACACACCCATGATTTCAAGCCGAATAAAGGCGAAGTGCCAGCCAATTATGTGGGCGAACAGAAGCTAACGGTGGCGAAAGTACCCATGTTTGGTGTACTGGCCATTTCGACGAAATTGACGGACTTAACCACTTTAGATCCAGGCAGTTTTACCGGCGCGCGTGATATTGAAATCGCTGAAGTGGTCGCAGATGGTAAAGTATTAAAAGCCAAAGTGCGGAATGGATTAAAGGGGCCAGTGGCCGGCTTGGTCGTGACCATCACGTTAATTGAGCGCAACGGAAAAGTGATTAAACGATTAAATATACCAGTCGGCGATCTTGCTCAGCATCAAATTCAGGCATTAACAGCAGATATCAGTGACGTGAAAAGCTGGGCTGGTTACGAAGTATCGTGGACCAGCAGTGAATTACCGAGCGATAAGCCTGCCGCACCC
>CANETI010000013.1 GCA_947440715.1 Planctomycetota bacterium
CATAACGGCTGGTTCTTTAGGAGGACGAGCTTCAAACAATTCGGTTACACGAGGCAAACCACCGGTGATGTCGTGCGTACCAGCGATTTCGCGCGGGGTCGACGCCAACAGCGTACCGCCGGCAACTTTCGTGCCTTCGACAATACGCAGAGTAGCTTTTTCAGGGATTGGATAATGGGCAATCGCCTTGCCGCTGTCGTCTTCCAACACCACTTGTGGATGGAGGTCGCCCTTACCTTCCAAAATAATGCGGTTGATGATGCCCGTCGCAGGATCGCGCTCTTCGCGCATCGTTACTTCTGGAATGATGTGCTCGAAGCGCACCGTACCGGCAACATCCGACAAAATCGGAATGTTCGCGGCTTCCCATTCAGCAACCATGAAACCCTTTTCAACGAACTCGCCATCTTTGGCCAACAACTTCGAACCGACCGGCGCCTTGAAGCGCTCAATAGCACGATTGTTTTTGTCCATGATGGAAATTTCACCGTTACGATTCAGTACAACAATATCGCCGCTACCATTCACGACTGTCCGTAAATTTTCGTACTGCAAGGTACCAGCTTTACGTGCCTTATAGTTAGTGTCTTCGGTTTTCACGCCGGCTACACCACCGATATGGAAGGTACGCATGGTCAGCTGCGTGCCTGGTTCGCCAATCGACTGGGCAGCAATGATGCCGACCGCGACGCCGAATTCCACACACATGCCACGACTTAAATCCATGCCGTAGCATTTTTGGCAAATACCATTGCGGGAACTACAAGTCAGCGGTGAGCGCACGCGAATCTTTTCAAAGCCCATGGCTTCAATCGCCTTGGCTTTGTCGCGGGTGATAATGTCGTTTTCGCGCACGATCACTTCATCAGTGATAATGTCGACGATGGTGTCGCGAGCAGTACGGCCGGTGATACCATCAGCCAAAGACACTTTGATAATATCGCCTTCGTAGACGACTGCCTTGGTGACGCCGCCAACGGTACCGCAATCAACCATGCTGATAATCACGTCTTGCGACACGTCTACCAACTTACGGGTTAAGTAACCCGAGTCAGCGGTTTTCAGCGCGGTATCGGCCAAGCCTTTACGTGCACCGTGGGTCGAAGTGAAGTATTCGAGCACCTTCAAACCCTCGCGGAAATTCGCGCGGATCGGGGTTTCAATAATTTCACCGTTTGGTTTAGCCATCAAGCCGCGCAGACCGCAGAGCTGACGAATCTGGGCAACCGAACCACGCGCACCAGACGTCGCCATAACGTACACTGGATTAATGTAATCATCGCCGTAACGGGTATCGTTACGTAAACGTTCCATCAACGCCTTTGACAACTCTTCGGTCGCATGCGTCCAGGTTTCAATAATATTACGATGTTTTTCTGATGCGGTAATTAAACCACGTTGATAAGCCTTATTATATTTGAGCGCTTTCTTATCTGCTTCACCAATAATCGCGACTTTTTCTTCTGGTACGTACAAGTCAGCAGCACCGAAGCTCATGCCCGAGTGCGTCGAATAGGTGAAACCAAGCTCTTTAATCGAGTCGAGCACTTCAATGGTGCTGCGACGATCAAGATATTCGAAACAGTCAGCAATTACGCGACGCAGAGCGCCTTTGTCTTGCGTCTTATTGTAGTAAGGCATGCCCTTCGGCAGCGCTTCATTGAAAATCATGCGACCAGCAGTGGTCTCAATCAACGATGTTTTAGGCAATGGCTTTTTAACCGGACCGCCATCATCAATTGGCGTGCCTTTAGGCAGCTGAATACGAATCAAGCTATGTAAACCAATGACCTTCGTGTCGAGAGCCATCAGCACTTCGCTGAAGCTACTGAAAATCTTACCTTCACCGATCTGCTTTTCTTTCGCCAGCGTCAGGAAGTAGCAACCAAGGACGATGTCTTGGTCAGCAGAGATAATTGGATTGCCGTTTGATGGTGAGAAAATGTTGTTGGTCGACAACATCAACACGCGCGCTTCAGTCTGCGCCTCGATCGAGAGCGGCAGATGGACAGCCATTTGGTCGCCGTCGAAGTCGGCGTTAAAGCCCTGACACACCAACGGATGTAATTGAATGGCACTGCCATCAATCATGACGACTTCAAAGGCTTGAATACCCATGCGATGCAAGGTTGGTGCGCGGTTGAGCATCACCACGCGGCCCTTGATCACATCATCCAGAACTTCCCAGACTTCTTCATCGCGGCGTTCGAGTTTACGCTTAGCGGCTTTCACCGTTTCTGCGTAGCCACGTTCTTTGAGCGCGCGAATAATGAATGGCTGAAACAGTTCTAAGATAATTGATTTTGGCAGACCGCATTGGTGCAATTTCAGGCGTGGACCAACGACGATGACTGAACGAGCCGAATAGTCGACGCGCTTGCCGAGCAAGTTTTCGCGGAAGCGACCTTGCTTCCCCTTGATCATATCGGTCAGCGATTTGAGCGGACGATTGCCTGAGCCGAATACCGCGCGTTGGCAACGACCGTTGTCGAACAAAGCGTCAACCGCTTGCTGCAACATGCGTTTTTCATTGCGAATAATGATGCTTGGCGCGTTGAGTTCGACCAACTTTTTCAGACGATTATTACGATAAATCACGCGACGATAGAGATCGTTCAAGTCACTGGTGGCGAAATTGCCATTTTCCAACGGTACCAACGGACGCAAGTCGGGTGGAATGACAGGGACAGTGGTCATCACCATCCATTGCGGATCATTGCCAGAAGCTTTGAGCTCTTCTGATAACTTCAAACGCTTGATGATTTTTTCGATTTTTTGTTTGGCGCGAGTTGAAGCGAGTTCTTCGCGTAATTCACTGATCAAACGATCAATATCGAGATGGCGAATTAATTCTTGCGCTGCTTCAGCGCCCATCATTGCTTTAAAGTCGTCGCCGTATTTTTCTTGGGCTTTTCGATATTGTTCTTCGGTCAAGACTTCCATGTATTCCAATGGGGTCGTGCCGGGATCGGTAACGATGTACTTCTGAAAGTAGACAACTTGTTGTAAATTCGATGACTTCATGCCGAGCAAAATGCCCAGGCGTGATGGCATGGTTTTGAAGAACCAAATGTGTGCAACTGGGGACACTAAATTAATGTGGCCCATGCGCTCGCGGCGCACACGACTGTGGGTTACTAAAACGCCACACTTTTCACAAACGATACCTTTATACTTCACGCCGGAATATTTACCGCAGAAGCATTCCCAGTCTTTTGTGGGTCCAAAAATCTTTTCGCAGAACAAACCATCGCGTTCCGCTTTATAATTGCGGTAGTTGATAGTTTCTGGTCGCTTGACCTCGCCCTGACTCCAGGAACGAATGACTTCCGGCGACGCAAGGCGGATAGATACCGCATTGTAGTCGGGGCTCTGAAGAGTCGTCGGGTCGAGCATGTCGATCATGTGCTTAGATTCCCTAAGGAGTAAAAAGGTCTCTCGCAAACATCAGGCAGATTCTCTCTGCCGGATGCCTGTCACTTATTCAGCGTTATTCTTCGTCCGATCCGCCCTTATCAGCGGGTTCGGCTGCGAATGCGATATCTGGTGCGGTAGTGCCACCCTTATTTGATGACATACCGAAATCCAAGGTCGCAGGCGCCGCATCAAAGGACATGTCCTCTGGGCGGTGCAGACGGATATCGAGACCTAAACCGCGGATTTCGTTCATCAACACTTCGAAGGCCATCGGTGTACCGTAGGTCAGCGAGCCATCGCCCTTGACCATCGATTCGTAGATGCGCGTACGACCGTCAACGTCATCTGATTTGACGGTGAGGATTTCCTGCAAGACATGTGCGGCGCCGTACGCTTCCAAGGCCCAGACTTCCATTTCCCCGAAGCGCTGACCGCCGAAGCGAGCTTTGCCGCCGAGTGGCTGCTGGGTGATGAGCGAGTACGAACCTGTGGCGCGTGCATGCAACTTATCTTCCACCAAGTGATGGAGTTTGAGCATGTACAGAATACCGACGGTGGTTTTTTGATGCATCCGTTCGCCGGTGCGACCGTCATGCAAATGGATTTTACCTTCAACCGGTAATTTCGCTTCAATCAACATTTCACGAATTTGATCTTCGCTCGCACCATCAAACACCGGAGTAAAGCATTGGATACCCAGGGTTTTCGCTGCCCAACCCAAGTGGGTTTCGAGCACCTGACCAACGTTCATACGCGAAGGCACACCCAATGGATTCAAGACGATGTCGATCGTGCGACCATCAGCCAAGAACGGCATGTTTTCTTCTGGTACGATCGTCGAAATAACACCTTTGTTACCGTGACGTCCAGCCATCTTATCGCCGACTTTCAAGGTCAGCTTACGAGCGACAAATACTTTAACCATTTCAAGCACGCCGGTTGGAAGATCATCGCCGCGCTTCGCGTTGACGATTTCTTTTTCGCACGAGTGCTTGATTTCGTCGATGCGTGGATCGAACTCATCGTAGATCGAACGTGCGCGACGGCGCTTCGAGCCCACGAAGTTGAGCGCGGTGACTGGCAGTTCTTTATGCAACTTCATCACTTCGTCATCGCTCATCGAAGGAGCAAATTCGACGACTTCACCGGTTTCAATATTCACCACGTTAGCGCCAGCAACTTCCCAGATTTGGGAGAATTTCTCACGCACTAATTCGGCCATTTGCTTCATAAAGCGATCTTCGATCACTTTAATACGGACTTGTTCTTCTTTTTTGTCTTTTTCAGTCAAAGCAGCACGACGTTGGAAACGCTTCACTGCGGTAACGACGCCACGAATGCCTGGCTTCATCACCATAGAATCATCGCGCACATCTTCGCCAGCACGGCCGAAAATTGCGTGCAATAATTTTTCTTCTGGACTGAGTTCACTCTTATTTTTTGGCGTCACTTTGCCGATCAGCACGTCACCTGGCTTGACCGCCGTACCTGGACGAACAAATCCGCGCTCATCAAGGTTACGCAACGATTCTTCGCTACGACCTGGAATTTCGCGAGTGAATTCTTCTTTGCCCAATTTAGTTTCGCGAATTTCAACTTTAAACTCTTCGATATGAATCGACGTAAAGCGATCTTCTGCGAGCAAACGTTCATTGACGACAATTGCGTCTTCAAAATTATAGCCGTCGTACGGCATAAACGCGACGAGGATGTTTTTGCCCAGCGCCAATTGACCGCGATCAGTGCCGCCGCCGTCCGCGATAATCTGACCCTTGGTGACTTTTTCGCCAAGCGCGACAATCGGGGTTTGATTGAGACAGGTACGCTCATTCAAACCGTGGAACTTACGCATTTCATATTTGCGACCGTTCACCGTGATGTGACGTGCATCTACTGACGAGACCACACCATCTTCATCGGCGATAACGACCATCGAAGACGAACGGGGAATGTCGATTTCCATACCGGTCGCAATCAGCGGAGCTTCGCTGATTAACAACGGCACAGCCTGACGCATCATGTTCGCGCCCATGAGAGCGCGGTTAGCGTCGTCATGTTCTAAGAACGGAATGAGCGCGGCTGAAACGCCGATCATTTGTTTTGGTGAAACGTCAGCGTAGGTCACTTCATCCGTTGGGACTTCAGTGAATTGTCCGGCGTAACGCACTTGAACGATTTCAGGAATAATTTTGCCGTTGGCTTCCATCGCCACAGTGGCCTGACAAATACGCGCTTCGGCTTCTTCATCAGCCATCAAATAAGCGATTTCATCCGAGATCTTACCTTTACTGACTTTACGATACGGCGTAACCAAGAAACCGTATTCGTTGACTGCCGAGTAAATAGCCAGGGATACAATAAGACCGATGTTGGCACCTTCAGGCGTTTCAATCGGACAAATGCGACCGTAGTGCGACGTGTGAACGTCGCGCACTTCAAAGCCAGCACGCTTACGATTTAACCCGCCAGGCCCGAGAGCTGATAGGCGGCGTTCGTGGGTCAGCTGCGACAGCAAGTTCGATTGGTCAACCACCTGCGATAATTCGCCACGTTGGAAGAAGTTCTGAACGGCACTATCGACGGCTTGGTTATTAAATAAATTACGTGGCGCTAATGCCGCAGCCAAATCTTCGGCTTGCAGGTCGCGTGATAATTTTTCTTTAACGGCACGACGCAATTTCAACATCGCAGCACGCAATTCGTCCGACAGTAAGTCAGCGATTGGACGTACGCGACGATTGCCCAAGTGGTCAATGTCGTCAATTTCGCCCGCGTTACTGTTGGAGCGAATTAATCCCAACAAATAATCGAGTGAACGTAAGTAATCGTCGACCGTCAATACGCGACTGTCATTTTCCATTTTCAACTTGCGGTTGATACGGAAACGACCGACGGCGCCTAAGTTGTAACGGCTTTCATTGAGGAAGCGGTCGCTGAAGAATTCGCGCACCTTTGCTTCATCAGTTGGATTACCTGGGCGTAGGCGACGATAGATACGCAGTAACGCTTCTTCGTGGCTGGTCGCTTCATCTTCGCGCAGGGTATTGAGCAAAATATCGTCTGGCTTGGTGCCAGCGATGATCAGCTCTAAGGATTCGATGCCGAGTCCTTTGAGATTTTCAAAGCTGTTTTCCGACAAAACTTCGCAAGCCTTGGCTAGGAATTCGCCTGATTCTTTATCAACGACGTCATCGGCTAAAATACGGCCAACGGCTTTTTCTTTCGCGCCTTTGCCAGCAATAGCGACGATATCAGTCTTAAAGAAACGGCGGATAATATTCGCCGTTGAACCAAACTTTTTATCGAGCGCGCGCAAGAAGCTGGTAGCAACGACCTTTGCACTCTTATCAATTTTAACTTGCAGCACGTCTTTTGAGGTTTGTTCGACTTGAATCCACGAGCCGCGTTCAGGAATAACACGACATGAATAGGTGCGGCGACCTGATGCGCCAGTTTCGGACGAGAAATCAACGCCTGGTGAGCGTTGGATCTGCGTCACGATCGTACGTTCGGCACCGTTGATGACGAATTCACCGCCACCAATACGAATTGGGAAATAACCAATATGGACATCCTCTTCGAGGACATCTTTAAATGTCGGATGATTTTGTCCGCTTACACGAATTTTCACCTTTAAGCCACGCTGAAACGTCAGGCCTAAATCGCGGCATTCATCGATATTGTGCTGCGGTGGTGAGAATAAATAACCGTGGTAGCTAACCACTACTTGGTCATCGTACCCAGTAATGGGGAAGAACTCTTGGAAGATCGCTTCCAAGCCCTTGCCTTTGTCGCGACCATCTGGCGCAACCTCGGTCAGCAGAAACTCATCATAACTCTTCGACTGTAGGTTCACCAAGCTTGGAACAGGTATAACTTCCTTGGTGGAGCCGAAAGAGCGGGTCTGCATGAAACCTCCCGAAAACGAAAAGCGAGCTAACTTTGGCAAAATGAGTGTCCGTAGAAGAACAGCTCATCCCTATTCAGGTCTAATTGTTCGCGCTCGGCCGAAGCCGCACACTGACAAACAGACCGCGCACCACACGGGTGGCGGCGCTGAAAGGGGCACGAAAGGTAGCTAATGGTTGGTCGATGACAAGCACCCCAGCCGGAAATCTGGCTGGGGGACTAGAGACAGGCAAGCCAACTTTGGTAAACCGGTTAACCCGGAGGCTACCTCGGTTGGCTTGTCGAAAGTGCTTAGGCGCCTTCGACTTTGACCTTGCCGCCAGCTTCTTGGAACTTCTTGGCCAGTTCGTCAGCAGGTCCTTTTTCCAAGCCGTCTTTAACGACTTTAGGAACACCTTCGACGAAGCCCTTAGCGTCAGCCAAGCCCAAGCCGAGCACTTCGCGGACGAGCTTAATCGCTTGGATTTTCTTGTCTGGAGTGACTTCGAGCAAGGTCACGGTGAAGGAGGTTGGAGCTTCAGCGGCTGCTGCACCACCGCCAGCTGGACCGGCGACGGCCACGGCTGCGGCACTCACGCCGAATTCTTTTTCGAGGGCTTTGACCAGATCAGCCAATTCCATTACGGAGAGGGCTTTTACTGATTCGATGATGCTGGCCAGTTTGCTGTTAGCGACGGCTTCAGTCATGGGATATTCCTTTGGATCAAAATGGCCTGTGGCTGGCTATGCCGCCCAGGCCGGTTCATGGATGGTATAATCAAGCGGCAGGAGCGGATTCGCCGCCCTGCTTCTTCTTTTCGATTTCGGCGATCGTGCGCACCAAGCCGGTGAGCGGAGCAGCCAAAATATTGACGAACATACCGCGCAGCACTTGCAACGAAGGTAATGCGGCGAGTACTTTCAAGTCGGCTGGCGAAACGGCTTTGCCGTCCATTAAGCCGCCTTTAAGCGAGATTTTATTTTCCTTGGCTAAATCAGCGAGCGCTTTTGCTGCACCCAAGATGTCCTTCGTCAGCACGAGGCCGATGGTGCACTTGTTGTTGAGCATGGCTTTGGCCGCTTCGGGCACAACGCGTTCAAGGATCGAAACTTTCGCCACTTTTAATTTGGCGCCAACGCTGCGCAGGTCGCTACGCAATTTCAGCGTATCAGAACTGTTAAGCTTTGCTGGATCGAGAACGATAATTGATGGACAAGCATCAATTAGCGTCTTCATCTCAGAATACATCAACTCATTGATGAAATTCGGCATGTCAGACTCCCTTCGCCGAGAAGGCGATTTTGACGCCTGGACCCATGGTCGAGGACAGTGTGACGTTTTTGACGAATTCACCCTTCACTGACGACGGGCGATGTTCAACCACGTGCGACAAGAAAGCGTTGATATTGTCCAATAGTTGAACTTCTTCGAATTTCGCGGTACCGACGCGCACATGAACATTGCCAGCGGCATCAGCGCGATATTCGATCTTACCACTCTTGAATTCATTGACTGCTTTAGCGACGTCATCGGTAACGCTGCCAGCTTTTGGTGAGGGCATTAAACCGCGGGGTCCAAGCACCTTACCGAGCTTACCGACATGACGCATCATTTTCGGCGTTGCGATAGCAACGTCGAAATCGATGAAGCCAGCGAGCACTTCGTTTACCACATCTTCACCACCGGCCTTGATGGCACCGGCAGCCGTAGCTGCCTGGGATTTTTCACCATCATCACAGAACACGATGACGCGTACATCGCGACCAGTTCCGTGTGGCATGCTAAAGCTGCCGCGAAATGCTTGATCAGCTTTTTTCGCATCAATGTTTAAGTGGACCGAGAGGTCGACACTTTCACTGAACTTTGCTTTTGCCAATTTCTTAACCACACCTACGGCGGAATTAACTGGTTGGGCTTGTTTAATGTCGATACCGGCGCTTTCGATTAGCGCACGATAGCGTTTACTGCGAGCTCGCATGACTGTCCTTTCGTGGTTCAGGCGACCGAGCTAAAATGCTGCGATCTCCCACGTGGTTGTGAAGCTAAAGAAAATGAAACTAAAGAAAATGAAACTAAAGAAAATGAAACTAAAGAAAAAAATTAGTCGACGACGACGACGCCCATCGAACGCGCGGTGCCAGCCACCGTCTTCATCGCGGCAGGCAAAGATCCAGCGGTCATTTCCGCAATCTTCTTCTTGGCAATATCTTCGACTTGAGCTTTGGTGATTTTACCACCGTCCATGGCATTGGGGGTCTTGGACCCACTTTCAATACCAGCGGCTTTTTTGATCTGCGCGCTAACGGGTGGTTGCTTGAGGATGAACGAGAAGCTTTTGTCTTTATAGACCGAAATCACCACCGGGATGATTTCGCCCTTCATCTTCGCCGTAGCGTCGTTGAATTGCTTGACGAACGCGCCGATGTTGACGCCTTTCGCACCAAGAGCTGGACCAACTGGTGGCGCTGGTGTGGCGCTCCCACCTGGGATTACCAACTTGATTTCACCAATGATTTCTTTGGCTTTGGCCATGACGTTACTCAGCTAGGTAGATGGGGTCGAAAAGCAGGGCGAGGAGTATGTGGCCCCGACTAAAAAGAAAAGGGGGGAGTTAGGCTCCCCTTCGGCAAGTACGCTCTGTGGCTAAGTATTAGGCAACCGCTTCGGCTTGCCAAACTTCCAGCCAAACTGGGGTTTGACGGCCAAAAACCGTGATCATCACGCGAATTTCGCCTTTTTGTGCATTGATTTCAGCCACTACGCCTTCCATGCCAGCAAAGGTCCCCTCTTTCACTTTGACCATATCGTCAAGTTGGAATGGGATCTGAACCAGGGCTTGGCGCTGTTCTTCCGGTGATTGGGCTTTCGCCACCTTGATGATTTGCTCTGCTTCAGCGACAGTCAACGGATCAGGATTACGCGGATCGGCACCTAAAAAACCGGTTACGCCATCGACCTCTTTAATGGTATCGATCACATTATTATTAAGCGTCATTTCTACGTAAATGTACCCAGGGTACAGTTTACGTTCGGTGGAAACTTTCTTACCGCGCTTTACTTCCGTAATGCGTTCGGCAGGAATCAACATTTCGCCAATGAAGGCTTCTAATTTACGACCCTTAATTTGGGCATGAATGAGTTCTTTAATTGAACTTTCACGTCCCGAAACGGCTTTTACGACATACCAACGCATAGACATTAGAGTTTGCCTCCCAGCCAGCTTACGAGTTCAATGAAATGATAATTAGTAAAATCAACGCCAATAATCAGGACTGCCATAACGACAATCGCAACCGCAATAATTAAGGTGCTACGAATCAACACTGGCGTGGTTGGCCATTCAACGCGCACCATTTCTTGTTCGACTTCAATAAGGAATTCAACCGCGCGTTGGTGGAAACCAATGGAAATTAATCCGGCGCTGAATGCCCCTAATGCCAATACGGTGAACAACACGCCAATAACGAGTTGCCGGGTGGCACCCTCTGCGCCTGCTCCTGCCGTGAGGTAAAAATTATACGGGCCGTAGGCACCGTTATATCCCAGATCGGCGGCGACGATCAGCGTCAGCAACAAACAGATGGTGCGGATTACCCGCCCTTGAGGCCATTTATACATGCGTTTTCCAAGCGAAAGGTGTGGCACGGGAGGAGGGATTTGAACCCCCGACCGGCGGATTTGGAATCCGCTGCTCTACCAGCTGAGCTACCCCCGTACGAGAATAACAACGAGCTGCGAGCTACGAGCTGCGAATTAATTAAATTCGCAGCTCGTAGCTCGTAGCTCGTAGCTACAAGTAATTACTTTCGCTTTTTCTCTTTATGCAGCGTGTGCTTACGCAGTTTTGGACTGTATTTTTTGAGTTCCAGTTTCGGCGAGGTTTTCGCACGGCTGGTGTAGTAATTCAGATCGCCAGTTTCTTGGCAGACCATGACCACGTGTTCGCGTTTATCTTTAGCCATTGCTAATCTTTCCTCTGCATCAGTGCAGAACGCTCAGGTGAGCGATTTTCATTTTTACCGGGGAAGCTGAGAGCTTCGGATCCCAGGAGGTATTTCAACCAACCTGTCATCCGAAGCTCAACAGTAATACCCATAACGTGACCGGCACCCAAGTTGGGCACCGGTCCTCTTTATTACTCGATCTTATTCGAGGATTTTAGAAACGACGCCCGAACCGACGGTGTGGCCGCCTTCGCGAATAGCGAAGCGCAACTTGTCTTCCATGGCGATCTTGTTGATCAAAGTCACCGTCAAACGCAGGTTGTCACCTGGCATGACGATTTCCTTGTCTTTTGGCAATTCGATGGTGCCGGTAACGTCAGTCGTACGGAAGTAGAACTGTGGACGATAGCCGTTTTGGAAAGGGGTCTTACGGCCGCCTTCATCACCTTTGAGAATGTACACTTCAGCTTCGAACTTCGTGTGCACATGAACCGTCTTCGGTTTGCACAACACCATGCCGCGTTCGATGGCTTCTTTCGCCACGCCGCGCAACAAGATACCGGCGTTGTCGCCAGCAATGGTACTGTCCATTTCTTTACGGAACATTTCGATACCGGTAGCAACTGAAGCGATAGGTTCATCGCGCAGGCCAACGATTTCAACTGCATCGCCGATTTTCAACGAGCCGCGTTCAACGCGGCCGGTTGCCACGGTTCCACGACCTTCGATCGAGAACACGTCTTCAACGGGCATCAAGAATGGCTTGTCGGCTTCGCGCGCTGGCTCTGGGATGAAGGCATCCAAGGCTGCGAGTAAGTCGAGAATTGGCTTGGCATCGGCGCTCTTCGCGTCGGTGGCGGCCAAGGCGGCATTCGAACGACCACGAATAATCGGGGTGGTTTTGCCTGGAAAGCCGTACTTGTTGAGTAAGTCGCGGATTTCTTCTTCGACCAGTTCCAAGAGATCAGGATCGTCAACTAAGTCGATCTTGTTGAGGAACACTACCATGTGGTTCACGCCGACTTGGCGGGCGAGCAACACGTGTTCTTTGGTTTGCGGCATAGGACCGTCGCCAGCGGACACGACCAAAATAGCGCCGTCCATTTGTGCGGCACCGGTGATCATGTTCTTGACGAAGTCAGCATGGCCAGGGCAGTCAACGTGCGCGTAGTGGCGGTTGAGACTGGTGTATTCTACGTGCGAAGCCGCGATGGTCACGGTTTTGTTCGAGTCACGAACCGTACCGCCCTTCGTGATTTCAGCGTAGGTCCGTGGCGGGGTGGCCTTTGGATCAACGAGCGAGCACACATGTACCAGCGCTGCAGTCAGGGTGGATTTGCCATGGTCAATGTGACCGATGGTGCCGACGTTGACGTGCGGCTTATTGCGGACGAATTTTTCCTTGGCCATAGCGGGCTCCTGGGACAGACGGCCGATGGAGCGGCCGGTGAGAATGGAACAACGAAATAGCATTCGTTGCGTGTGAAAATGGAGCTACCTTTGGGATTTGAACCCAAGACCTCGTCCTTACCAAGGACGCGCTCTACCAGCTGAGCTAAGGCAGCGCCGGAACCTGAAACTTGAAACTGGTGAAACCTGAAACTGAAACATGACAAACGTCTGAGCGGGTGAAGGGAATCGAACCCTCGTCGTCAGCTTGGAAGGCTGTCGCTCTACCATTGAGCTACACCCGCAAGTGAGGTGAGGTGATGGTGGGCAGAGAAGGATTCGAACCTTCGAAGGCGTGAGCCAGCAGATTTACAGTCTGCCCCGTTTGGCCACTTCGGTATCTACCCATAAGCCCGTCATCAACACTTACGTTGAATCGTTTAGTCATTCGTCATGTCATTAAATTGTAAAAAGAGCAAAAGCAAAAACGGTGGAGCCACCTGCTGGACTTGAACCTGCGACCTACGGTTTACAAAACCGTTGCTCTACCAGCTGAGCTAAGGTGGCCTTTTTCAGGCGGAGCCTGGTAATTGCCTACCCTTTGCAAAAGGGACGCGAAGGCTAGATGGGACACTATGGGTGTCAAGCTCGCCGCTGGTATCATTCCAGCATCAGTGCTTGGCTCTCGTATACAGAGAAAAAAGTCGATTTATGCCTGTGTTTATTCTCTTTTTTGCGCCAAATTATTTGGTCCGGCAGATCCGAAAGGTCTGGCAGACCCGAAAGGTCCACTCCGTTTTCGTTTATCGGCCGAGAAAATGACGTTCCTTTTTTGCCTGTCGAGCACGAACCCCTAGGCCCCCTGCCGAAATGAAGAACCGGTGCTGTCGGTCACCATGTCGGCTGGTTTCAAATACCAAAATCATCCGGACATCCTAGCTGAACAGCCGCTCCAGGGACGCCAAGACGATATCAAATATTTTTTCTGTCTTTACGGAGCAAATACCTGAAATTGCACTGAGCTCCCACCATTTTGATCACTGCCACCGTTATCGATCCCAGCTTTTGCTTTGAAGCGAGTAAAACCCTTGCCAGCGATATCATATATAATAACTGAATTGGCATGTACGCCGATGCCCTGCACCGACTTGCCGCCGACTTTCAATTCGCTGTCGCCAACACTACGCCCAACCCGAGCTTGGCCCCAGCCACTGGTTGCCGTTAACCATTTTATGTCGGTCAGTTTTTGTTCGCCATTCGGGCCAACGAGTACCGGATCAACCCAATCTGCCCAATCTGCTGCATAGCCGTTGCCGCCATCATTCACGACTAGGTGAAGTTGCTTTGCGTCAGTAATATCGACATCAATTGTGATCATCCCCTCGGTAACTACGGGACTCGAAAATTTTGCTTTCTTGGGATCCATTTGCGATGTGGCGCCATCGCCCGGCGTGCCGTCGGGATTAACCCGGCTACGCAACATGCCATTTAGTTCGATGTCCGTGGGATCACTGTGAATGCCTGTCTCTGGCACTTCGGCCTTGGTCAACCACACCATCGCATTGAGCACCACTTTACGTTGATTCGCATCGGCCCAATTTTTGTGATAATGACCGCCAGTGAAGCCAAAACCACGATTCGCACCAGGATTATTTACCACCCACATCATCGTTTCTGCGCGTCCTTTTTCCGCCTGAATATGTGGGTAAG
Source organism: Planctomycetota bacterium (assembly GCA_947440715.1). Taxonomy (GTDB): domain Bacteria; phylum Planctomycetota; class UBA11346; order UBA11346; family UBA11346; genus BOG-1363. The sequence goes on from CANETI010000013.1 coordinate 14,350, forward strand.
GCCCCTTCGGATAAACATACGGCCCATCGCGCACGGCGTCCGACGGCACCGCTTTTAATATCGGCACAATTCCGGACTGATCATCGCGAAAGCGCATATTAAAATACCACTCATCTTTGTTGCTAAATGGCTGTACACCACGCGCGACCGGATGATTCGGAAATTGTTTATAGTCTGGTTCCCACATCGGATTGCAGGAAAATTCATGCTGATAATGGCCGCCGATCCATTCAATAAATTCAGGACCACCTTTATCTTTCAACACCTCGACGCCGTAGTGACAAAACCCTAAACCAACGCCACGCTTGGCTAAGGCAGCAATAATTTCTTTATGATCGCCTTGCACGGCGGGGTGACCTTTACCGCCATCGCAATAAATGACCACTGCATCGGCGTTATCAAAAGCACTGGGATCCTGTTGTGGCCAGCCATTGTAATAATGAGCAGCTACAACTGTGGGGACTTTATCCAAACAACGGCGTAAACAGTAGACTCCCGCTTCAAATTCGTGCATGCCCTGGGCGTGACTGTTTTTGCCCGCAATTAAAACGATTTTTTTACGGCCATCACTTAACGGCAAACGCTTAAGTTGAATATCTTTGAAAAACACCTGCATCGGCGGACCCGCATGTAGTTGTAATGCCAGCAATCCGGCCATGGCTCGTTTATCAAGGTGATGATCGATCACGTCTGCCGTCAACGTATCGTTGATATATTGCTGCAGATGATTTCCGCGCGCAACAATGCGATACGTATTCCAGTCTTCTTTTTTAATCATGGCTTGAATAGCAGCCGGTTCGCCAACGGCGCCAGTGACCTCGACTTTGCCCTCTGCCGTAATCGTAGTTTTTTGTCCGCGCTTGGCTAAAACGCCACGGCCTTTTTCTTCGTAATTAGTGCCGCCCCAGCCATCACCTGCTTCAAAGTCTGCTTGGTAACCAGCGATGACCCATTTACCAAGATCGCGCGAGCGATATTGAATACCGGAATTACCGCCGATAATTTTGAACGATACGAATAATTCGAAATCGTCTAATTCACCACCACGCCAAATACAAAACGTGTTGCCCTTGGTCGGTTTTTCTGCCGTCGTTTGACCAACAATACAGCCGTCTTCAACACGCCAAAATTCGGGATTAGCGTCCCAGCCCGTCAAATCTTTGCCATTAAAGAGGGAATGAGCTGGCGCTGCCTCTTGGC
>CANETI010000014.1 GCA_947440715.1 Planctomycetota bacterium
CCCATTATTCCTTAAGCCTTAAGCCCAAACTCGAAATAAAACGCCATGCTCATTCGTCCGCGTCGTAATCGTACCAGTATTGGCGTTCGCTCGTTGGTACGTGAAACGTCAGTGTCAGCACAACATTTGGTTTTACCATTATTTGTGCAAGAGGGCGATGGAGACACTCCCATCGCATCGATGCCGGGCTGTTCCCGTTTAGGCATCAATCAATTAATAAAGGTCGCGCGAACGGCTTATGATTTAGGCGTGCCAGCGGTGGCGTTATTTCCGCGCTTAGAAGAAGCGTTAAAAACGCGACGTGGTGAAGAAAGTTTAAATGCTAACGGGTTACTGCAACGTGCAGTGATCACGCTAAAGAAAGCAATTCCTGGCCTGGTAGTGATTACTGATGTGGCATTAGATCCGTATTCCTCAGATGGTCACGACGGTTTAGTGTTGCGTGGCGGCGTCGCGAATGATGAAACCTTGCCATTGCTCGCGGCGATGGCGGTAGCTCAGGCAAAAGCTGGTGCTGATGTGGTCGCGCCAAGCGACATGATGGATGGTCGGGTGGCGGCAATTCGCCATGCGTTAGATTCCGCTGGTTATACGCATGTCGGTATTTGTTCGTATTGTGTGAAATATGCCTCTGCATTTTACGGGCCATTTCGTGACGCGCTCGATTCAGCGCCGCGTCCTGGGGAAGATCGCCCTTCGGATAAAAAGACTTATCAAATGGACCCCGCCAATGTGCGCGAAGCCATGCGCGAAGTTGCTCTCGACGAATCGGAGGGAGCCGATTGGTTAATGGTAAAGCCCGGACTTCCCTATTTAGATGTGATTCGTGCGGTTCGTGAGCAATCTGATTTGCCCATAGCTGCCTATCACGTCAGCGGTGAATTTGCGATGCTCAAAGCAGCTGCGGCCAATGGTTGGTTAAATTACGATGAGTGTTTATTGGAAAGCTTGTTGGCCTTTCGTCGTGCTGGTGCGGACATTATTTTTACCTACGGCGCGATTGACGCAGCGCGGCTTTTAGCGCGACCTTGAGCACGCAAATAGCACGCTCATCAGTTAATCAGACTTGGTTCTAGATCCGCGCGGCTGAATAGCAGATATTTTATCTGAATCAGAAGAGCAATGAATGGACACAAGCACGTTCGCAAGCTTTGCTGAAATGAAGTCCAACGCGGATACGTAAACAACGTACAGATATCAGCCACTTCGGAGAGGAATCACATGTCCATCGTCAAATCGTTGATCTATCTTTCGGCATGTTTCGCAACGGTCAGCATGACCGCTGGAGCAGAGAAAAAAAATGACAAAGCGAATGATAAGGCAAATGAAAAACATCGCGTGGAAACGATTGACTACGGCGGTTTCATTGCCGGTAGCTTCGTCTGTCATCCCAAGGCGACCTATGATAATAATACAGGCATTTATGCACTGGGTGACGGATTTGCTGACTCGGTGGCAAAAGGCGTCGTCGTCCTGTTTGGTGACAACATGGATAATGGAGCGATATTCGATTTAGATACGCAACGTATCGCGTGTGCGTGGACGGGTGGCATGCCGAGGTTAATTGGTTGGTGGTTGAACGGAAAACATGGTCCAACGTCCCAATTAACTCAGTTACCCATGTTCGCGACAAAAGGTGTCGGCTGGGCAAATCCCGACGGTTCTTTTGTCGATCCGCGTGCCGACATCGTGAAACCGTTGCCGCCTCCAGGTCCATTGCCGCGAGCGTGGTCACACTCCAACGGTTATTATCGCCACGGTCGCGAAACCATTTTTAGTTATGATGTTGCCGGCACCGCAGTTTTGGAATTATTGTCCTTACAAAAACAAGATACTGCAGCGGCAATTGCGCGCACGTTTACGATCGCCGCCCATGCCAAACCGTTGACGGTTGTTTTGGCTGAAGCAAACGGCCCAGAGGCGAAGAATGATGGTGTCGTATCTGGTGGCGATCCACGTGCGGCGTTGGCATCAGCGCCCGAAGGTTCCGTGATTTCCGTGCGAGATGGCCGATTAATATTGACGTTACCAGCGGCTTCCGCCGTAACCAACGTGACGGTGTTGGTGGCTGGCAAGGAGGCAGAATCAGCGACACTCACTAAATTGGCGAACGCAACACCAAAGCCAAGTGATTTGATGCAAAAAACCAAAGGTGGTCCGGCATTATGGAAGGAAACCTTAGAAACGGTTGGGACGCTCGGGAAAGATATCGGTGGTTTTGCCGTCGATAGCATTGGTTTACCAGAAACGAATCCGTGGCAGGCATGGGTTCGCCCAACGGGTATGGACTTCTTTGCCGACGGTACCACCGCAGCGGTCGCAACCTTAAATGGTGATATTTTTATTGTCTCTGGAATCGATGCGGAATTAAAGAAATTAACGTGGCGGCGCTTTGCTGCGGGCATGCATGCGCCCCTGGGTGTTAAAATTGTCGATGGCCTTATTCACGTCGCCTGCCGTGATGGCATCGTACGTCTTCACGATCTCGATAAAGATGGTGAAGCTGACTATTATCATATGTTCACCATGGATTTATTGCAGACCCCGTCTTTTCACTCGTTTGTCTGTGATTTAAATACGGACGCTAGCGGTAACTTTGTGTTCTCGGTTGGTGGCGCTATTCGTGCGGGTGGTCGTGGTTTTCAATTATTGACGCCGCATATGGGTGCGGTGCTGAAATTGACGAAAGATGGTAAAACGCTGACTTCTTATGCATCTGGCTTGCGCATGCCGAATGGTTCGGCGGTACGCAGTGATGGTCAGATTACCGTATCGGACAATGAGGGCGTGTGGGTCCCTGCATCACCCATTCATTGGGTTAAAGAAGGTGATTTCCTGGGTGTCAAAAATACGGCTCACGGAAAAGAAACGCATCATCCACAGCCCATTTGTTTTATGCCGCAACGCACCGAAAGCTCGGCCTGCAGTCAAGTGTGGGTAACCAGCGATAAATGGGCGCCATTTAAAGACGATCTCTTGCACATGAGTTATGGAAAATCCGGATTATTTAAAGTCTACATGGAAGAGATTGATGGCGTCATGCAGGGAGGTGTTATTCGTTTCCCAATCCAGCTGACGTCCGCAGGTGTACGTGGCCGCTTTAATCCAGTTGATGGTCAATTATATGTGGTTGGATTAGGTATGGGACAAACGACTGCCGTGAAAACCGGTGGATTTGATCGCGTGCGCACCACGGGCACACCCGTACGGATGGGACGCTCTCTTGGGGTGGTTCCGAATGGTGTGCGCTTGACCTTTACCGCGAAATTGGATCCAGCCACGGCTGCGGATCCTAGTAATTACAGCATCAAACAATGGAACTATCGTTGGACGGAAAATTACGGTTCATCAGCCTACTCAGTGGACAATCCGGAAAAGAAAACCGACGGCGATATCGTAGTTATTACCAAAGCAACTCTATCAGCTGATGGTCTTAGTGTGGTCTTGGAAGTTCCCGGCATTAAACCTGTGATGCAATTTGCCGTAAGTTGTAAGGTGGGAACTGCCGATGGCGAATTGATCTCGACGGAATTTATGAGCACCATCCATAAAGTACCGGCGAAGTAAGCCACGAGGCAGGTCGCTTTCTGTTTATCGTGGTAAGAATCAGAGCTGCCCCGTGATGTTCACCTCACGGGGCGGTGTTGTTATTCGGGCCTCATTAAGTTTAGCGTCAGTTAGTTTCATCGCATCATTATGCTGGTCGGTAAGGAAATCCGCTATGCGTTCTCAATTTATTTGGTGCGTGCTCTTGTTTGCTACTGCGATTGGGGCCGCAGAACCAGCGTTGACGCGCGCGGAGAGCATTGCGCTACTCGCGCCCTATAGCGGATCCAGCCAACGTGGCGTTGATACGAGTACCTTAACCGGGAAAATTGTTACTGGTTATCAAGGTTGGTTTAATGTTCCTGGGGATGGCAGTGGTCGTGGGTGGACGCATTTAGGTCGGCGCGGTGCTTTTGCTCCTGGGCGTTGTAATATTGAGATTTGGCCAGACGTCAGCGAATTGCCGCCTAGTGATCGTTTCCCTACGGAATTTCGTTTGGCTGATGGATCAGTCGCAGAAATATTTAGTTCATTTCGCCAGGCGACGGTTGACTTGCATTTTAAGTGGATGCGCGAATACCGTATTGATGGCGCGTTTATTCAACGATTCGCCAATGAACTCGGCGATGCAAAAGCATTTCATCATCGTAACACCGTCTTGAACCATGCACGAACAGCAGCGAATCAAACGGGTCGTGGATATGTGGTGATGTATGATTTATCGGGGTTGAAAACGGAAACGTTTCATCGCGTCGCCGATGACTGGAAAATATTATGCGACCACATGCGAATTGGACGTGACGAAAAGGATTTAGCCTATTTCAAGCATCGCGGAAAACCCGTGGTGGTGGTGTGGGGCGTGGGATTCAATGATGATCGTGGCTATTCGCTTAAAGATTGTGAACAGCTGATCGATTTTTTAAAAGATGATCCGAAGTACGGTGGCAATACGATCATGGTGGGTGTGCCGTATTATACTCGTGAACTCAAAGCCGACTCCATTAAGGATGCGGATTTACATCGCGTTCTAAAAAAGGCAGACATCATTAATCCGTGGGCCGTCGGTCGTTTTGGTGTGGATCGCGATATGGATAACATCGTCAATAAAACCATTAAACCAGATGTGGCTTGGTGCCGTGAGCATGGTTGGGATTATATGCCCATTATTTGGCCGGGGTTTAGCTGGCATAATTTGCGTGATGGAGAAGCGAAATTTGATCAAATTCCACGCCAAGGCGGTCAGTTTTTGTGGCGCCAAGCAGCGGCCGTTTTATCCGGTGGCGCGAATATGATCTACGTAGCTATGTTTGATGAATTAGACGAGGGCACGGCAATTTTTAAATGTAGCAATAATCCGCCGATTGGTGCAAGCCCATTTTTGCGCGAAGCGGATGTTCCTAATGATCATTACCTCTGGCTCACGGGGCAAATTGGCCGCATCTTACGTGGTGAAATCCCCGCGTCATCGACCATGCCCCTGCGTCCGAAACCATAAGTTATTTAACGTCTTTTCCGGCCATGATACGAAGAATGTCGTCTTGCGATAACGCGGCAGCGGTAATCACGACATCATCAACTTGACCACGTAAAAATCCCTGCGGATGCAATTGTCGATCGTTGGTGTAAGTGATATTGCGACCAACCCAGACGCCGTGGCTTTGATCGGTAATTTCTGTATCAATAGAGCGTAAGGTGCGGCGCGAGATCGGTTCTAATTGGCCATCGAGATAAACTAAAACATGGGTACCAATATCTGGCCGAACGCCGCCATACATGACCATGGCCACATGGTGCCATTGATTATCGCGTAGATCCGTTGTTCCGACTAACATACCGCCATGGGTTCCGATGCGAATGCGACCAATCGCGCCATCTTGGGGCAGGGAATTCAGTGATAGTTGCCAGACGGAGCCAAATTTATTTTTTGAAAAATGTCCCCATGAAACGATGGCAAATCCATCTGCGGTAGTGAAATCCTGTGGCATGCGTATCCAGCAGGCGACGGTGCGTGCACTGGTGCCACCGATGCCTGGGAAATCGCTGGCGGCGTACGCGCCTGAACCAGAAAAGTCTAATGCCTGTCCTTGTTGGCCAGACACCCAGGTCGGTAAGCGATCAGGACGTAAGCCACGTAGTATTAAATCGGTGTTGGCGGAATCGAATCCTTGCGATTGCGCTTTCGCAATCGTGCCTTGTCCCTCATCTAAACGCCAACGGACATAGGGAGGCGTGGTTGGCGTCATTGGTGGCAGGCTGGTATAAAATTCCCCAAGATTCGCAGCCAGTTTTTTCACCTGACCACCGTGAACCTGCGCGGCATCGTCTTGAGACAACAAAATCGTGTCCGTGGTATTATTCGCTCGCGCCGTAATGGCGCCGTCAATGACATGTGCCTCGGTGGTTCCTTTGCCGTCAACGCTGACGGCAAAATGCGTGCTGATATCAACGATTTGCCCATCAGGTGTATCAATGATGTAGCCGCGACCAGCCGGTGTAACGTGTAAAGAAATGCGGCCACGCGTCAGTCGCGCGCGATTAGCCGCAAGAAAAGTGAGTTCGGCTGGTCCTTCAATGATTAATTGACCGTGACCGTGGAGGTCAAATTCAGCAAGACCACTGCTCAGCACAATGGTGCTGCCGGTGAGAATATTTTTTGGTAATTGGTGCCAAACGGCAGATGCCGAGCGCGTCGCAGAGGCTAAAACCACCGGTATGGTGATGACCCACACCAAAATGGCTAGGCCAGCAGCAAGAGCGCTGCTTAAGGCGGTGAGCCGCCACCAAGCAACCGGTTTCCTTGATTTTTTTAGCGCCGGAGGCGCCAAATGAGCTATCACGTTTTGGGTAAAAGCATTTTGATCTGGCATTAATGCTTGTCGCACGCGATTGGTGAATTGCTGGTCATCCGGTTGCAAAGCGAGTGACAATAATCCGTGAACGATCGCCTGTTGTAGGATTTGTTGCCGTTCTGTTAATGTCGCCTGGGTTATCGCGGAGGCGCTAAGGGCATCTTCATCAGTTAAACCAATGCGTGCGGCAAGCGGTGTTTGTGGTGAGAGCGAGTCGTTCATGATTCTAAACCTGTGCGCGATACACGTTCGTGCAGGCATAATGCTAATTGTTCGCGTAAACGATGCAGTTGCATGGTGAGCGCAGAATAACCACGCCCACTACTGGCTGCGATATCGCGAACGCTGATTCCAGCGACGTATCGTTGCTCTAATAAGGTGCGCGCTGGACCAGTTAGTGGTTCGAGACAGGCACGTAATGCCGAAACTAAATGTTCATTGTCTTGCGCCACACACCACGGATCGTGGTCAATGAGTGCTGATAATTCAGCACTGCCGCCGACGGCCTCGGCTTGGTGTTTGCGTAAATGATTGCGCCAATGGTTGCGCGCGATGCCAATGAGCCATCCAGGAAAGGCGCCATCACCAGTATAGGTTTGCAGGCGACGAAACGCGGTGATGAAGACCTCTTGCGCAATATCGTCCGCACTCGCCCAATCGCTTAGCCGAACTCGTAACCAGCCGCGCACGGTGATCTGGTGGCGATCAACCAGCGATGAAAAAGCCTCTACATCGCCATCGCGGGCACGTGTCAGTAGCTCAACATCAGTTGGAATTATCGTCATAAGTGTCTGCCGATCAGCGTGGTGACACGATGGCGCGGAATCTTCGTGCTGCCCGAAGATTTTGATTTCGCGCCATCGTGTCACGGGGTGTGGGGGCGATAGACCCCGCAGCAACAGCGAACAGCCCAGCCGAGACGATCATGAACCTTTGGTTCCGGCTCGGTTGGGCTGTGTTTGCTGGCATCAAATAGTCTGTGTTACGTTGATCAGTGATAACACAAGAAATGTGAGGAGGCCAGTATGCGCCGTTCATTGACCCTATTAGCGTTGTCCCTGTCGACCATTTGCGCGAGCGAGGCTCCCATCTCGCTGTCGGGCATCTACCCGCATTTGGCTTACTATAATGGAGGTGGTGAATGTGGCACCGGTGCGGTGGTGCCGTGGGCGGAGCGTTTGTGGGTTATCACGTATGCGCCGCATGCTCCAATGGGGTCCGATGATAAGCTTTATGAAATAGATTCTGCTTTAACAAAAACCATTCGACCAGAGAGCGTTGGTGGCACACCCGCAAATCGCCTTATCCATCGCGAGTCACAGCAATTGTTTATTGGTCCGTATGTCATTGATGCGCAGCGACAGGTGCGTGTCGTTCCACCGAAAGTCATGCCAGGTAGATTGACGGGAACGGCCCGTCATTTGAGTGATCCCGCTAACAAAGTGTACATGGCGACCATGGAAGAAGGTTTTTACGAAATCGACGTGAAGTCACTCGCTGTAACGATGCTCTATCAAGATGCCAATTCGCAGAAAAGTCACGGCGGCGATTTATTGCCAGGCTACCACGGCAAAGGACTCTATAGTGGACAGGGACGTTTAGTGTACGCCAATAATGGAGAATTATCTGGCTTGGCGCAACGAGACCCGCGAGTAGCGAGCGGTGTCTTAGCTGAATGGAAAGGTAAAGACTGGAATATCGTACGCCGTAATCAATTCACCGAAGTGAGTGGCCCAGGTGGGATCGAAGGAAATAATGATCCAATAAATGACCCGCTCTGGAGTATTGGCTGGGATGATCGTTCATTGATGTTGTATCTGTTAGATAAAGGCAACTGGCAAGTGTTCCGCCTGCCTAAAGCCAGTTTTAGTTACGATGGCGCGCACGGTTGGAACACCGAATGGCCACGCATTCGGAATATAGGCACGAAAGAGACCCCCGATTTAATGATGACCATGCATGGTATGTTTTGGAAATTCCCGATTAGTTTTTCAGGGGGCAATAGGGCAGGAATTCGTCCACGTTCCAGTTATCTGAAAATTGTCGGTGATTTCTGTCGCTGGAATGATCAGATTGTCCTGGGTTGTGATGACAGTGCGAAGAGTGAATTCCTTAATAAACGAGCGGTAAAAGGTGGCATTGCCGGACCAGAGCAATCGCATTCAAACTTGTGGTTTCTAAAACCCGAGCAGCTCGACCAATTTGGTCCAACGACGGCAAGCGGTAGCGTGTGGCAGTCCGATGCCATTACCGCTGGCGCCGTATCAGATCCATTTTTATTTGCCGGTTGGCAACATCGTACCATGCATGTGATGAATGGTGATGATCATGCGGTTAATTTTGTTTTAGAAGTCGATGTGACAGGAAACGGAAAATGGAACAAAATTGAAACATTAACGGTACCAGCGCATGGCGCTCTGTGGCGCATTTGTAAGGAGCAGGGGGAATGGGCGCGTATCACAGCCGAACAAGCCTGTAAAAATGCGACGGTGCAATTTTCCTATGGTGATCAACGTGAACGAATGAAGGACCATCGATTCGCTGGATTAGCATCAATCACCGCGACGAGTCATACGGGCGGATTACTACGGGCATTGGGCGGAAAAGATCGTTCATTAGGAATTGCGGCGACGCGCATGGATGGCGCAACCGTGACCGATGTCGGTTATTATGAATTAGATGCACGCTTACAACTGCAACGAATCGATGACGCGAATAAAAATAAGACCCTGTTGGGGAAAATGGCCATTCCCAAACAGGTCGTACAAATTGATCAGGCTTCGGTATTAATTATCGATGATCGTGGTCGTCGCTGGCGACTGCCGAAAAGTGCCGTGGCCTATGATGATTTAACCACGGCAGGGCTGGTGCGCATTGCTCGCGAAGTCACCACTGAGCGCGACTTGTTTAATTGCCACGGCACCTTCTATGAATTACCGGCTGAAAATGCGGATGGTTTTGCCCGCTTGCGTCCAATTGCCTCGCATCAGTTACGCATCCACGATTACGCGAGTTATCGCGGTCTTTTAGTGATGAGTGGTGTATTGGATGGAGTAAGTAACCCACATATTATTCGTTCAACTGATGGTAAGGCTGCCGTATGGGCTGGCGCGATTGATGATTTATGGAGCTTGGGAAAACCAACCGGCCACGGTGGTCCATGGTTGGATACCTCGGTAACCGCTGGGCAGCCTTCAGATCCGTATTTGTTTGCTGGATATGATAATCGGTCCATTACCTTGTCGCATAAGAACGATGGTGATGTGGATATGACCATTGAATTAGATTTAACCGGCGCTGGTTTGTGGGTGCCATGGAAAACGATGACGGTGCCAACCGGCGTGAATATAACGCACGACTTCCCCGTCGAATTACAAGCACGCTGGATGCGGGTAACGGCAAATAAAGCCTGTGTGGCCTCGGGACAATTAACCTACTGAGTCGTTTAATTGCCCGGTGGGCGAAACGAATCAGAGAAGCAATCGCTCTTTGAGAACGATACGATCAGAACGTTCATGGTTGGGCGGTCATGGAATGCGCACGGCTACGAGCGTATTGATACCCTCACAACCAGTGTCGGTTAGCAGCGCTTCTCTTAGCCTGAGCGAGTCACTAAACTGGTCCGTGAGATATCGCGAAAGGGCGGATACAGTCAGGTAGGAGCACGCTCAGTGGATGAACGCACGTATCTTGCTGCTGCCGCTCAGGGTGACCGCGACGCCTTCAGTGAACTCGTGCGTCTGCATCAGTCACGTTTGCGTGGAATGGTGGCGCTTAGCGTGCGTGATCGCGACGACGTGCTCGACATCGTGCAAGAATCGTTTGTTGATGCGTGGCGTGGTTTGGAACATTTTGATTCGACGCGCGAATTCGGTCCGTGGTTGCGTACCATTTGTCGGAATCGATTAGCAAAATATATGCGCGATCACGTCGCTAAACGTTCACATGCCGTGGCCTTGGTTGATGCGGCGTTGCAGCAGGAACGGTTTACAGCCACAACAGATGAGGTGGACGATAAACGATTATTTGATCTGCGTCGTTGTTTGGAACAATTGGATCACGACCACCGCGAATTAGTGCGTCAACGTTATGCGGATGGTGTAGCGGTGACCGATTTAGCACAGCAGTTAGGCAAAAGTCCGAATGCCGTCTCGATGATCTTGTTACGCATTAAGGCAATTTTACAGCGCTGTGTCGCGGGCGAAGCCGCATCATGAGCGACCAATTCGATGCGATGATAACGGGTTATTACGATGGCACCTTGTCCGATGACGATGCTCAACGTTTAGCGGCGGCACTCAGTGGCTCAACCGCGTTCGCCATGCGCGAACGAGTATTATTTCCCAGTTTGTTAGCGCAGGCATTTATTGTTGATGACGCCGTAGTGCGCAGCGTGAGTGAACGCATCGATGCGGATCGTGCTGCCAGTACCATGGTGCGCGCCGTGCAGCGTTCCATTACCACGACGAAACGTCGTCGCCGTCCGGCACGAACGTATCAAACGGCGTGGTTGGCCGCGGCGAGTCTTGCCATTGCTTTATTGACAGCGGTTATTGTTTTAAGTGACAGTCACAAACCGCAGGTGATCTGTCACGTGACTCAGATTGGTGACGCGCACCTGCACCGTAACGGAAGTCGAGTGGCCGTATTCCCTGGGATGGGCTTGGTCGTGGGCGATCACGTAAAAGTGTCCTCGAAAGCAAAATTGACTTGGGATGATGGATCAATCGTGACACTAAACCCTGGGAGCGAGGTTGATATTCCGCGCGAACAAAAGCGCTTCAGATTAACGTTACGTCGTGGGCAGTTGGACGCCGATATTACGCCGCAACAGAGCGGTTTTCCTTTTGCGATCTCCACATCGAGTGCTCAGATTTCCGTACTTGGCACACAATTTCAGCTGCGCGCCGATGAACAACAAACGACCTGTGATTTGCATCACGGGGCCGTGCGAATGCTGCGTTTATCAGATCAGCAGTACGTGGATTTAACAGCCGGGCAAACCGCAACCATTGCCGCTCATCAACCGTTTATTGCCAGTCTTATAAAAACGTTAACCGATGAGCGTCCGTGGCAACCATTGTTTACTTCAGTGACTTTATCGGATTGGCAGCAGCAACACGGCACCTGGACCTTTGTTGATGATGTGGTGCGCGGACAAAATGCCGCAGGTGGTAAAGTGCGCATGATGTCACATACGGCTTATCAAGATCTGGAGCTGAATTGTCGTATACGCATTCTCGGAGCCGAAATGGCGGAGGTCCAAGTGGGTGACTATAATTGGTTCGTCGAAGTCCCCGCGCGCGGAACGTCATGGGTAGAGATTCATTTACGGCAACAGGGTAAGAATTTGCAGGTGACGGCAGATGGCGTTGAATTAATCCCGAAACCAGGCGCTGGCGTGGCGATGCGTCCAGGCCCTATTAGTTTTTATGTGATGCCAGGTGGCACCTTGGAAATAACGGCGGCGCGGCTCCGCCAGTAGTCACTGTTTTTATTTATCCATTCGTTCCTTACCCCAAGACAGGAGGTATTCCATGCGTTTATTATTCTTAGCGTGTTGTGCCACGGCACTGATCGGTGCGGAACGCATTAATCACGAAGGTCGTGTTTTAGGACCACAAGCCACCGTAACTTCTGCGATTCAATTTAATACGGCGCAAGCGGACGCGATTATGGCGACGATGCAAATCATGCCGACGGATAGCGCCTGGAATGAAGATATTCGTGCGCGGCCACTGTTGGGTAATTCGGCTGCTATGATGACTAAAATTCGCAATGACGTTTACGACTCACCTAACAATTATAGTAATCGGCGACGTCTGGTGGTCTTTCAGGAAATGAATTACGTCCTGGTGCCAAATAATCAGCCGTTGGTTGGCATACGATTTGTTACCTATCCAGATGACAGTGATTTTAATGGTGGCACCAATCCAATCGCGACCTGGCCAGTGCCCAGTATTATGCCCATTGAAACGTGGCCTACCGGTACGGGCGCACAAACGTTAGAGCAATGGCAAAGGGCAGGCGGAGGCGATCGTCATTCCATTATGGTGCAACCAGGGACGCAACGTGTTTTTGAAACGTGGGAAGCGCAATTAACCAATAACACACCGAATTGGCAGGCCTCAAACGGCGCGATTTTTTCGCTCAACAGCAATGCTGCTCGACCAGCGGGATGGACTTCTGGTGATGCGGCGGGATTGCCGATGTTGCCTGCTTTGGTGCGCTATGATGAATGTCAGCGCGGTGTGGTCGAACATGCCATGCGCATCGTGGTAAAACGTTCGCGACAGTCGTATATCTACCCAGCTTCGCATCAGGCGGGATCGACCACCGACGTTGACACACCTGCCATGGGACAGCGACTGCGATTAAAATCGTCGTTTGTCATTCCAGCATCCTGGTCAGCACAAGAACGAGCGGTAGCCGTCGCGTTGAAGAAATACGGTGCACTGGTAGCGGATAATGGCAGTTTCTTTTCCATCTCTATTTGCCCCGATGATCGTTGGCCAAGCGGCTGTTGGAATCATTTTTCAACCGGAGCGGCGACGGATATTTTAGATATTAATCAATTTGATGTTGTGCAAACGACGGGGGTAAACGAAGGGCCACGTGCGGCCGGAAAACCAAGCGCTGATGCTGGCAGTGATCAAAATGTTATCTTAGCTGCCGGTGCGGCATTGACTGGAGTGGTGAGTGGTGGCGGTAGTGCTTTGTGGAGCGTTTATCCAGCTGATGGCCCTCAAGCATCGCAAGTCCATTTTGCGAATCCTAATTCTGCAACGACGACGGTCACCTTTGATGCGTTGGGCAGTTACACGTTATTGTTGGCAGCAAATAAATCTGGATTCACGCCGGCCTATGACGCTGTGGTTGTCACGGTCGCGGCCTCTGGTGGCAGCAACCCGGTGCCGACATTAAGCAGCATTTCACCATCATCCGTGACCGCAGGTAGTGCTGGCTTTACCTTGACCATAGCAGGAAATAATTTCTTGCCGTCATCAACCATAACCTGGAGCGGGCAGGTGACGCTAGTACCCTTGACGGCGACGGCTAATCAAATGACTGTCGCTATACCGATATCCTATGTAAGCGTTGCAGGGACACCGTTAATCAGCGTCGTAAATCCAGCTCCTGGGGGCGGTGCTTCAGCGACACAAACGATGGTGATCGCCGCCGCACCAAGCGGGGGCGCAACTAGCGGTAGCGGCAGTGGTGGCGGCGGCGGGGGATGTGGTATTGGCGGTATGGCAGCGGTTATTGGCATGTTGTTTTCATTGACTCGCAAAAGCATGTTGTGAAATGTCATGGAATGAGGTGAATGGCGATGATTTCAATGTGAGTTGCTGAAGTGTATGGTTTTCCTACGTGGTAAAATCCGACGTTGAGAAAGGCGAGGGCGAATCTCTAATCTCCGATCTCTGTATTCACAATGCCATTAGGGAAACCCATTTCATGCGATATCTCATACCGTTGTTTTTATGTGCCGCTATTCCACTCGCCGCTGGCGAAGAATTAGGCACCTTGGTGTTTTCCGATGATTTTTCCCGCAACGAATCACAAGAAACGACCGATGACCCTGGCAATGATTGGGCGACCAACAGTAAATCGCGTGCTAAAGGCAACAAACAGGTCGATTTGATTGATGGTGCCATGCGCATCTTTATCCACGCGGAAGCAGACCATGCTGTTTCAGTAACGCATCCCTTTGAATTTGTTAACGGTGCAGTCACGATGCGCTTTAAACTGGAATCAGAAAAAGATAGCTTGGGCTTAGATTTCGCCGACTTGCAATATAAAGAGGTACATGCGGGTCATTTGTTTAAAGCGACATTTTATGCAAATAAGGTTTCACTGTTAGATTCCAAAACAGGCGTCATGAGTAACTTGATTTACGAGGCGAAAAAAGCGGGAACGAAACTAACGGCAGAACAAACCGCTATGCTTAAAACCAAAGAGAAGTCATTTCCGTTATCGATTTCTGTCGGAGAATGGCATACACTGATTGTCACCGTGAAAGGCGACACTATTTCAGCCAGCGTCGACGATAAGATAGTTGGAAGTTTCAGCTCAGAAGGTTTTTCCCATCCGACCAAGCGATTGCTGCGCTTATCGGTGCCACGTAACGTAGTGGTTGATGATGTAAAATTATACAAGAAGGATTAGCTAAACGCAGCGTGCCTTTATTTGTGGCGAACAAACTTCGAATAAGGTATAGGGATGAGGGATTGCGACTAAAATAAGATGTCTGGTTAAAAAATTGAGGCACTCGATCATTGATCGAGTGCCTCATTGCTAAAGTATTCAATTAATGCGTAAGAGA
>CANETI010000015.1 GCA_947440715.1 Planctomycetota bacterium
TCGCTGGCGCGACGACCAAACCGACGCCGAATTATTATACGATGGACGAGATGATGACATCACCATCACCAAACACGATGGCAGCACGCATGTTCAGCGCTGGCATTATCCCAGCCGCACGGAATGCCTATCGTGTCATAATCGCATTGCCGGCGGCGTATTAGGCGTCAGCACGCGACAAATCAATGCCGACGTAATAGACATGCACGGAAAACGCGTCAATCAATTACAACGGTGGAACGAATTAGGGCTGTTCCAACCTCCGATTCGCGCAGAAGAATTTGCCCAGCTACCACGACTAGTAAATCCGAATGATCCACATGCCGATTTGACCGATCGCGTACGCAGTTACCTTGACTCTAATTGCAGTCATTGCCATCGCCCAGGCGCGATGGCATTTGTCAGCTATGACGCGCGTTTTGAAACACCCATTGAACGTCAAAACATGCTATATGCACGTCCAATTAATGACTACGGCATTGATCGCGTACGCTATATTAAGCCCAATGATCCTTGGCGCTCAATGGTTTTGGTGCGTTTAGAACGCGGCGACACCATGAAAATGCCGCCACTTGGGCGCAACGTGCTCGACCACCAAGCCATTGATTTATTACGCGAATGGATCACCAGCATGGATGCGCCACCGGCTTTACCGCCACCAAAAATTACCGTAGACGGCAATCGCGTGACTGGTCCCATCACGGTCAGCGCCACGCACAGCGATCCTCAAGCTATTTTATACTACACACTCGATGGCAGCCTGCCCGACGATGAATCGCCCGTTTATCAACAACCGCTCACGGTCAGCGCACCGGCCCGCGTTCGCATCAAAGCTATTCGCAATGGTTACGCGAGCAGCATTGCGCTCCTAACCGAGCTGTACGCACCGCAAAAATTATAGCCGCACGTATTTTTCGGGCGCTAATCCTGGGTATCGGCTACGGAGTTTGTTTTTGTTGGCCCACCTACTCGTCCACGATGCCAACGCATAATACCAGCAAATACCATTGGTAAGATAGAAATAATGATCACCGCTAAGACAATTAATTGCAAATTGCGCTGCACAAATTCCATGCGCCCAAGCCACATACCAACGGCGGTTATGCTCGTCACCCAAATAACGCCGCCAATGATATTCCACATGGTATAACGCCAAAAATTCATGCGCGACATGCCGGCAATAAAAGGTACGAACGTACGCGCAATCGGAACAAAGCGCGTTAACACCAACGATGCCGCACCATATTTTTCATAAAAAGCATGTGCTTCGGTCAAATAACGACGTTTAATTAAACGCCCATCCGGGCGATTCCACACCCATTCACCAACCCAACGGCCCAACCAATAATTAAGCGTATTGCCCACTATCGCCGCCAACGACAAAACCAACACCGTGGTCACAAACTGCAATGGTGGCGCGGCTGCCGGATCAACAAAGTTCACCGCGCACATGGCTCCCGCAATAAACAACAAACTATCCCCAGGCAAAAAGAACCCCACTAACAGGCCCGTTTCCGAGAACACAATGCCAACCAACAGCCACAGCCCATAACTCGCAATCAACAGCTTCAATCCTTCCGGATCATGGAGTTGGTGCAGCGCGGTCATAATCGTTTCAAGCATGCGCTACCGTTTACGTCCTAAATCAGCGAGGGCTAGGTTGGGATTTTGCTTTATCCACAGTTGCTCAATGGCGTTGAGCAACTGTCCCCCTGGAAAAATACGACCGCCGAGCGCCGGTCATCGGGCATAATGGGAGCGCAGCGACCGCCCAATGATTTTTTACGTAGCGAAGCGAAGAAAAAAAATCTCTTTTGCAAAAATACGACCGCCGAGCGCCGGTCATCGGGCATAATGGGAGCGCAGCGACCGCCCGATGATTTTTTACGTAGCGAAGCGAAGAAAAAAAAGGCGCGACAAAGGGGCGCGGGGCCTGGGGCAGAGCCCCAAAACAAAAAGCTAGATTAAATTCGCCTTAATATAATCATAACTAATTTTAATCGAATCAAACGGATCCCCAGGGCAAATATCCTGTTCTACGATGAACCATTCGCAGCCGCTTTTTTCTGCTGCCTGGATAATCGCTGGCCAATTAAGGTTACCATTGCCGATTTCCATCATCGTCGCGGTGCGGTTATCACGACTGACGCCGAAATCTTTCATGTGAATCAACGGCAAACGGCGTTTTAATTTGCGGCACCACTCCACCGGATCGCCGCCGCCGGCTTGAATCCAATACGTATCAATGCTGGCGAGTACATTTTGTTTATTGGTGTTATCAAAAAATAAATCCAACATGGTGGTGCGATCAAATTTACGCAGCTCTAGGGCATGATTATGATAAGTCAGGACCACCCCGGCTTTGCGCATAATTTTCCCGGCTTTGTCGAGCGCACTGGCCAAGGCCAAGACCTCTTCCACCGTCGTCAGCGACACATGAGGGTGCGGATATGCCGTATAAGTCGCCCCTAAACAACCCAGGCGATCAATGACCTTTTGTGGTTCTTCGACAATGACTTTGCCGCTTTCATGCGTGGCACAAATACGCACACCTTCACCACGGCAAATCGCCGCTAACTCGACATCCGAAATCGGTCCCACACCACTAATTTGCACGGATTCATAACCAATGGCCCGCGCCTTACGCACCGTGACGGCAAAATCCGACGCCGTTTTAGTATAATCACGTAACGTGTAGAGCTGAAGCGCGACTTGATTCAAACGCATGGTGGTCGTCCTTATTTCAGTCCGGAAGTCCGGAAGTCCGGAAGTCTGGCGTGAACCATACTGCATGAAACGGCGGGCGTCACAATTGCGACTACAGAAAGGCTGGGGCCACTGTCATTGAATTAGACGTTAAGTCATTTTTGCAGTCGCAAAAAAGAACGCCCAAAGAAGAAAAATACCCGAAGACCCAGGACTTCCGGACTTCCGGACTTCCGGACACTCCTAAGGATTTCATTTCTGATGTGATTTCGCAAAGTCATCCGCACTCGCGGTGCGTTTGGCCACTTTTTTCACGAATTTAGACTCGGCGATGAGCTTTTGCAGGGCTTGTTCGTACTTCGCGCCATCCAGCGGAAACTGCACCGTGGCATTGGTAAGACTGGAGTAGATGCACGCGTTGGCAATTTCCACCGAGTTCATGCCTTCGACAGCGGGTGCGATCAACGGCACGCCATCCAGGACGGCGTCGACGAAGTTCTGAAGAATGGCGATGTGTTGGCCACCGCTGCCATCAATGGGAATATCAATGTTCCACACGTCGGGACGACCAAAGCTCGAATCCGTGGTCTTGCTAAATTCAGTCATCGCAACGGTATTGCGCGTCCATTGGACCTTACCGTTTTGAATAACGATACGTCCACGCTCGGCGGCAATTTCTAAACGATTGGTGCCAGGGGTTTCACCCGTCGAGGTGATAAAGACACCGGTCGCACCATTAGGAAATTCCAAGTACGCCGTCACCGCATCTTCTGTCTCAATATCATGCCATTTACCAAACTGACAAAATGCACGCACCGAGGTCGGCATGCCAAACATCCATTGAATTAAATCTAAATTGTGGGGGCATTGATTTACCAATACGCCACCGCCTTCGCCTTTCCACGTCGCACGCCAACCGCTGCTACCATAATACGCTTCAGTACGGAACCAGTCGGTTACGATCCAATTAACTCGACGTACTTCGCCCAATTCACCATTCACAATTAACTCGCGTACTTTGGCATAATGTGGATCAGTACGTTGATTAAACATGGCGCCAAAGATTTGCTCTTTCTTGGGGCGCGCATGATAAGCGGCGATCAAACGCTCACAGTCGGCTTTATGGACAGACAATGGTTTTTCGACTAACACGTGCAGACCAGCGGCTAAGGCAGCGGTCCCTAATGTCGTGTGATCAAAATGTGGCGTCGCGATGATCACCGCATCGACTTCACCCGATTCCACTAATTCTTTGCCGGTCTTAAATGCTTTGGCTTTGGGGAAACGTCCGGTGCGTTCCGCATCGCCGTCAGCAACCGCCGTCACTTGGCAGCGGGTAACCTTGCCATCATTGATGGTCGTCACGTGACTCGATCCCATGTTGCCAATGCCAACAACGCCGATGCGGAGAATTTTTGATGGAGAAGTGCTCATGAAGATCCTTTAAGCGGAGACGAACGAAAACAAACGAAAGCGGAAAGCGGTCTTCGCATCCTAAGTACACCAGCGATATAAATCTAGCCGGACGCGATCAATTTAGGTTCTGTATTCGATCTGCTTTGAGTGCTTTGCGCTCACGCCCACGACTGTCCACCCGATCGGCGGTAATCTGATGGCGCTACACCCACGGCGCGTTTGAAAATTCGCGTAAAGTGACTGAAGGAACTGAGGCCGACTTCGCCCGCGATTTGCGTAACAGATAAGGTGCTCTCAAGCAGTAACGACTTGGCTTGGACAATTCGCATGTCAGTGAGGCGTTGTAACACCGTTTTATTCGTCGCCGCACGAAACAACCTTGCCAGATGCGGTTCGCTGACACTGACTGATGTGGCAATTTCATGACGCAATAATTGCCGATGTAAATTTTTCTTCATGAACACTTCCGCCTGGTCCACCACTTCTTGATGGCGAATAGCATTAAGCGACGACAAGGACGATGTCGGTTGCGGAGTACCTAATTCAATGGTGCGTGAGTGGCCAATTAATAACCGCACCACTAAAGCGCTGGTCAAAAATGGCGAATCATTGCCGCGCGGCTGGCGCAATTCACGAACCAGGGCTTGAATATCTTCGCGCATTTCGCTCGGTAGTTTTAAGACTCGACTCTCCAATGATGTCATATCCAAACGCGCAGCTTCAAAAATACACACCAAATACCCAGGCGCCTTTTGTCGACACCAGGTTTCACGATTCGCTTTCGGCGGGATGATCAAGGATTCTTCTGGATGCAATTCAAAGAAGCTGCCATTAATCGAAATCGTCATGCCACCATGCATGCAGTAGATCCACTGATGCACCCGGTGTTCGTGCGCTCCCGTATGGTAGGCCAGGCCGGCCTCACGATAAAATAGGCTATCGATGCGAATAGGAAAAGCGTTGGCCGTCATGGATTGCAGAGCTTTAGAGGTTTGCGGCAGACTTCCAGTATGCGATCGTGGATGATTCGAAATTCCAACACCCTCAGAATTCCGACCCCCTCAGACCTTCCCCACCTGCCAACTTCCCCTAATCTGCCTCCTGTGCCGGAACCCCAACCGCCAAAACTTGCTGAAATAGAGGCGGCTTTACGTCTGTTTGACGAAACCACCGCAGCGCTATCGGCGCGCATTAACCGCTTAGAACAGGTGTTAGTGCAGAAGCAGCAAGAGCTGGTCGCCACTAATCATAAACTCAGTGAAAACGTAGAAGCCCTCGATCGCACGACGGCTTGGCTCAATTTAGTCATGGAATCGGTAGCCAGCGGAGTGGTCGCCATCGACCGCGACGGCATCGTCACGACCTGTAATCGCGCCGCCGAATTACTGCTCTCAGGAATGGTGCCCGATCCCGTTGGTGCCGACTGGCGCGCCACGTTCCCCGATAGCCCCCTATTAGCACTGCTCAACGGCATACCGACCGGCGCCTATGAACACCATATTCGTGGCCGCGACGGTCGTCCGCGCATTTTATCCGCCCAGGCAAATCCACTGCTCGGTCCAGACGGTGCACTCATCGGCGCGGTCGAAGTCTTTGAAGACGTCACCGAAGTACGTCGCCTGCAAGAATCCGTCGAACGCGCGGACCGCTTAAAACAACTCGGTGAAATGGCCGCCGGCGTGGCCCACGAAATTCGCAATCCATTAAATGGCATCGAAGGCTTCGCCAGTTTATTAGTAAGAGATTTACCCAGCGATGACAAACGTCACACCTTCGCCAACCATATTGTTGAAGGTGTACGCACGCTTAATCGCACCGTCAGTGCCTTATTAGAATTTACCAATCCACGTCGCATTGAACGCCGTCCAGCGGTCCCTGGGGATTTAGCGCGGTCGTGCCTTGAACTCACCAAAGCTGGTGAAGCCGTTCAACCGGATGAAATCCGGGTCGCGCTCACGTTGCATGATCACGCTGGCACCACAGCCGTTCCCTTAGATGGTATGCAATTAAAACAGGTCTTGCTCAACTTAGTTCAAAACGCCATTCAAGCGGTACAAGGCACCGGGCGAACTAATGGACAGGTCGTTATTACCGTAAGCCGAGAGGCTGACCACCTCATCTACACCATTGATGACAACGGCCCAGGTGTGCCCAAAGACGAACGCCAACGCATATTCACCCCGTTCTTTACCACCAAAGACCACGGTACGGGATTAGGCCTCGCCATCGCGCATACCATTGCCGCATTGCATGGCGGATCATTGAGCGTTGAAGACGCCCCCATTGGCGGCGCACGATTTATTTTACGCGTGCGGTAAACATCACTATTGTTAATTGTTATTGATCAGCATCGCGCGAAGCGCTTTTCCGACGGCTTTAATTCCAGCGCGCGTCGCGCCAGGTCTTACGTTGACGTTCATCAAGGAATGTCCAAGCAACAATACGACTACGTTTTTGCCCGTGGACTAATTCGATAACGCGTCGTTCACGAACATGGGCTTGCTTTAAAGCACGAACAATAGCCGGCATACTGGTTTCTTTGGACACCAATGAAGTAAACCACATACAAAGATTATAATATTCCGCACTTTCTTGAATCATGCGACTGATGAAACCGACCTCACCACCTGGGCACCATAATTCTGATTCTTTGCCACCAAAATTTAACACCGGCTTGTCAGTATTGCGCAGCGCGGCTGTTTTTCCCAACTGTAGCCATTTTCGCCGCGTACCAGCCGCCGCTTCCTCTGCCGAGGTATGAAATGGTGGATTACACAACGACACATCAAAATGTTCGTCCGGCTTTACTACTCCGTCAAAGATCGTTTGCGTGGATGGCTGCGTGCGAATCGTAATGACCTTTTCCAATCCCTCATTAGCGCGCACAATACGCCGTGCCGATTCAGTCGCTTTCTTGTCGCAATCACTGCCAACAAATCGCCATCCATATAAACGATGGCCTATTAATGGATAAATCGCACTCGCACCAACGCCAATATCCAGCGCCGAAATCTTTTCCCCAGGCGGCATATTACCACGATGTCCAGTGGCTAATAAATCCGCGAGGTGGTGCAGGTAATCCGCTCGCCCAGGAATCGGCGGGCATAAATATCCCGCCGGAATATCCCACCCTTTAATGTCATAAAAACTAAGCAACAGCGCTTGATTTAACGTTTTGACCGCCACCGGCATGGCGAAATCAATCGAACGATTACCAAAACGATTGGTCATCACGTAGCGTTTCAACGCCGGACAAATTTTGGTCAACGCAACAAAATCATATGGTTCATGATGACGGCTACGTGGATGCAATCCTTCCTGCACAACGTCTGCTGGCTCCGCGCTGGTCTGGGGTTCTTTTGCTGGCGATTTTTTCTTCGCGGCGGAAACAGCGGAAGCAGCTGCGGGAATAGCCGCTTTGACGCGAGGAGAAGTGATGGCTGGTGTTGATGAACGACGTGGCATAGGCCATCAGCGTAATGACGCTCCGCCAAATACCTAACGCCCCTCCGTCTTGGTTACATTAACCCATAAGCAGAATTAACCGCCCAATTTATTCGCTACGTTATCCGCGAATTTGGCAAAGCCGAAGGCCTGCGGATGTAAACCGTCTGGTAATAAACGGTGATCATGTGGCATTAAATCGTCGATGATGGTCAACGCTGGAACAAAACGATTTAGACATTCGCGTAACGCTTCGCGAACACGACCGGCGCGTTGCCCTGCTGCTCGATCTAAAGGCACACCGGCAAAATCCGACGGACCTTTCCCCTCTTCGCACGGTTTCCACGGTGGTAGCAACCACACCACGCGACCATGTCCGCCCGCTAGGGCTAGCTCAACCAAGGTTTTGGCGGCAGGCACCGCGGTTTCGACATCCGATTCGCGCCACGAATGATTACTGCCCAGGGCTATCGTCACCAAATCGTATCGCCGTTCAGTCAATGCCGAAGAAAACACCGCTGGTTCAATTTTAATTCCGCCAACACCCATATTATAAACAGGCATAGACCAGCGTCGACTTAGGCGATGCACCCAATTTTGGACAGGCGATTGAACACTAAAACCCTGGGTCAAACTATCGCCGATCGCTAGCCAGCGTGGTTCCGGTAATTTCGCCACGGCAACTTGCGCCCCTTCGGTTATTTTAATGCCAGCAACCGCACAGGTGCTAATAAGCGGCGACCATACCCACACGGTTCGTAACGCTCCGCCGCGTTCGAGCCCCGTCGGCAAACCAATACTCACATCACCATCCAATTCACGAATATCAGCGCTCTGCACCTGATGCCAGCCATCGTCGCGCTCGATCTCTAACGTAATTCCACAGGCGATGGGTTGATGATGACGTAAACGTTCGAATACCACGGTCACGCGCGGTGAATCGGTCATGAACACCACGGCGCATCCAGCTGATGACCGTAAATTCGCTAAAGGTCCAATTTGCCCAGTCAACGTATCGTAAGCGGCGCGCGGAAATCGTTCTAAACGCACAGCGGCTAATGAGCGATCAATCGGCAACGGACAAAAATACGACAACAATGGATCAGCAGCAGGTAAAAAACGCATGTATGCGACGTAGTTGTTCCTTGAGCAATGCGCAAGCAGCAAGCGAGTAATCTTGCCGCTCTGGGAAATTTCGAGTGGCTAAAGAACCACTTAATAGCCACTTTAAACAACCCACCTAAAAACAAAAAACCGACCCAGCGCTAAGCGCTAGATCGGTTTTATTGAAGACGTTAATTTAATCGCTTAATTAGCGATCGTATCCGCCGCCGCCGCCACCGCCGCGTCCACCGCCGCCGCCGTATCCGCCGCCGCTACGTCCACCGCCGCCGCTTCCGCCGCCGCCGTATCCGCCGCCGCTGCGTCCACCGCCTCCGCCGTATCCGCCTCCACCGCCGCCGCGTCCACCGCCGCCGCCGTATCCGCCGCCGCCTTCACCGCCAGCGCGAGGACCCTTCGAACGGTCTTCTGCTGCACGAACGGTCATGGTGCGACCTTCGATGTCGGTACCATTCATGGCTTCGATAGCAGCATTTGCAGCTGCATCGTCAGTCATGGTAACGAATCCGAAGCCGCGACTACGGCCGGTATCGCGATCCGTAACGACTTTAGCACGTTCAACGGTGCCATGGGTTGAGAAAAGACCGGAAAGACGAGCATCGTCAACCGACCAGGGCAAGTTGCCTACGTAAAGTTCCAAAAGAATAACCTCGAATTAGACGCACATCGGCGTCCTCTGATGACGTGTTTAGAAACGTCGGTGTGGACGCTCCCCGCGTCCTAGGGTCACCAGCTACAAGCTGGCGTGGGGAGACGATGTATGAGGTCGGGATCGAAACGCCAGTGGTTAACTGCTATTCTTCACAAGACCTGCATCAAATACGTCTATCAATGTTTACCGTGATGGGTCTATATGAGGAGTCATTGACCCTTTAGTCGTAGCAAACGACTAAAAAAGTCTGCTAAAAGCTTTTTTATTTTAACGCTTCGCCTTACCCACCGCCAGGCACCCACATAATTTCATCCGCACCATTCGCTTGCCGAGCCCAGACGAATAACAAATCGGAAAGGCGGTTAAGGTAACGCACCAATTCCGGATTAAATGATCGCTCTGGCATGGCGGCAATAGCCGCAGTGACATCGCGTTCTGCCCGACGCACAACGGTGCGCGCCATATGCAACCACGTCGCCGCGCGCGTGCCGGCGGGCAACACAAAACTGGTCAAGGGCGCCACGTTCGCGTTCGCTATAACTAAATCGCTATCTAAACGTCCGACTTGTTCGGCCTTAATGCGTGGCACTTTATCTTCGAATTTCATCCCCGGCGGACAGGCCAAGTCGCTTCCTAGATCAAATAAATCATTTTGAATGCGCGTCAACGAACTCAGCAATGACGCAGGCAATGATTCCAAGCGCACCACGCCTAAGACACAATTCGCTTCATCAACCGTCCCAATTGCGACAATTAATGGATGATGTTTCGGCAAACGCGAACCATCGCCCAAGCCAGTTGTGCCGGTATCACCGCCACGTGTCGTAATGCGATCTAAATGAACCATGACTTTACCGTGCGAACTTCAACGCCATGCGCAAGCTGCACTGCGACTGCCTATCCACACCGTGCTTTGACCGCCGCTGCGCAACGCTCATAGTGCGCCCATGCCCACGCTCTATTATGCCGGACCACTATTTACCGATGCTGAACGTCTATGGAACTCCACCAATGCGGTCCACTTACGCGCACAATTGCCACACTGGACCGTACTGATGCCACAAGAATTCTGCGCCACGTTTGATACAGGTGGCAATGGGAAGCCAGATTTTGGACAGGTCTATAATTCCTGCATCAGCCATTTAACCCAGGCCACGGTCATACTTGCCATCCTGGATGGCGCTGACGCCGACAGTGGCACCTGCTTTGAAATGGGCTACGCCGCCGCCCGCAACATACCTCTTATTGGCCTACGCACCGACTGGCGGCCAGCAGAAGACGGAGCAGGAAATTGTATGCTAACGCGGTCGTGTCGACTCGTGGTTAAATCTATCAACGAGGCCGTAACAGAACTCATTCGGTTTTCTTGACTAGTCCGATGTCCGACGTCTTTTATTGATGACGGTTTGGGCGGAATAATTTGGTTCTCGTATTAAAATGACTCGACGTCGGACATCGGACATCGGACATCAAAGCTATCTTGCTCAAATTCCCCTCAACGAAACACTTCGACCCATGAGTACCGCCGAAAAGATCCTCCAACGTCACGTTGAATCCTTGTGCACCAACGCGCGGCCTGCGGCGCGCACGGTGGCTTTATTACCGGACGCCAAGCGGCGCGCAGCGCTGAAAGCAGCGGCAACCGCCATTGCTGCCGCACGGTCCGCGATTGAAAAAGCCAATGCCTTAGATCTCGCTCAAGCCGAACGCGATGGCTTGTCTGCGGCGATGATTGATCGCCTGCGCCTGGGTGGCAAACGTTTGGACAGCCTCATTGCTGATTTACGCCAAGTCGCGACGTTGCCCGATCCGGTTGGTCAGGTGTTGGAAAAGCGCACCATCGCTCAAGGCATTAAAGCGGAAAAAATTAGCGTCCCCATTGGCGTGGTCGCCATTATTTTTGAAAGTCGCCCGAACGTCACGATCGATGCGGCCAGCCTATGTCTGCGCGCAGGCAACGCCTGTATTTTACGCGGCGGCAAAGAAGCCGTGCACAGCAATCGCGCCTTAGCCACGGCGTTTCGTGCGGGGCTGAAAAAAGCCGGTGTAAATCCTGATGTCGTGCAGTTAGTACAAGAACAAGACCGTGCGCTCATTCCCTTATTATTGTCCCGAGATGACGCCTTAGATTTAGTCATCCCACGTGGTGGGGAAGCGCTTATCAAAGCCGTCGTCGCCTGCAGCAAAGTGCCTGTCATTAAACACGATAAAGGGGTCTGCAGCCTCTACATCCACGCCAAGGCCGACCTGCGCATGGCGCTGTCGCTGGTGATTAATGCGAAGTGCCAACGCCCGGGCGTATGCAATGCCATTGAAAATCTGTGGGTTGATCAAACCGTCGCGAAATCGTTTTTACCCGCACTCAGCAAAGCCTTACAAAAAGCCAACGTTGAAGTCCGTGCCGATGGTCGTGCCCGATTAATGATGCCCAACGCCATTCGCGCAACGGTTGAAGATTGGACCACTGAATACCTGTCCTTAACCTTAGCGGTTGGCGTGGTAGACAACCTCGACGATGCCATTCTGAAAACCGAAACCTTCGGATCACATCACAGCGATGGCATTATAACGCGTGATGTGAAAGCCGCTGAGCGATACCTTGCCGAAGTCGACAGCGCCTGCGTTTATCACAATGCGTCAACGCGCTTCACTGACGGCGGCCAATTTGGCTTCGGCGCCGAAGTCGGCATCAGCACCAACCGCGTGCATGCTCGCGGTCCCATGGGCATCCGTGAACTGTGTACTTATAAATGGTTGTGCCGGGGAAAAGGGCAGGCGAGGGAATAGATTGGGAATCCGGAAGTAACAATTCCCACTTTGATCCCCAGCCACAAACCACACACTAAAACGACCAATGCTGAATCCAGGTGATGTTCTCGGTGGTTGTCGCATCATTGCCAAAATCGGCGGTGGTGGGATGGGTACCGTCTATCGGGCAGAACAATTGTCACTGCGGCGTGAAGTCGCCGTCAAAGTTATGTCAGCAGCCATGCAGGGCGACGTGGAAGCAGGTGAGCGGTTTTTACGCGAAGCTCGCACTGCCGCCGCCGTTACCCACGCTAATGTCGTTTCGATTATTAACGTAGGCATCGAAGACGATAAATTATTTTTGGTACAAGAATTGGTCACCGGCGGTAGCGCGAAAGATTTACTCGTCGCAAGCGGTGGCATTTTAGGCGAGCGCCGCGCCATGGAATTAATTTTCGATTGCTGCGCCGGATTGCACGCCATTTATGAAGCGGGCCTCATCCATCGCGATGTTAAACCAGAAAATATTTTACTCACTGGTGATGGATCGGCAAAATTAGCAGACTTCGGCTTGGCGCGACCAGTAGAAAATCGCGACCAATTAACCATGACCGGCGCTAGTATGGGCACGCCGGCTTTCATGTCGCCCGAACAAGCACAGGGTGCAAAAAATCTCGATATTCGCTCAGACATTTTTTCGCTCGGTGCAACCCTGTATTGTTTAGTCACTGGCAGCGCGCCGTTCAAAGGTGATACCGTGTGGTCAATCGTGGCAAAAATGTTAACGGAACCTACACCCGATCCACGTAAGGATCATCCTGGATTATCCTCTGGCGTCGCAGCAGTCATCATGCGCGCCATGGCCAAAGATCCATCGGAGCGCTATCCGACGCCTCGATTAATGCGCCAAGTCTTAGAGAATTTATTGCGGCGAAAGAGTAACGCTAGCGACACCCATCCAACAGCCCCGCTTAATCCCACCCCATATCGCAGTAATACCACACGCCAAACCCTACCAGCATCAGCAGTCGCGGCGAAAAATATTCCACCACCCACAACCGTCAGCGCGCAACAACGGGAAAAAGAAATCGCCCATACGGAATCGATCCCACGCGCACATACATCAGATAAACATCAAAAATTAGCGGCAAATAAACCGGCACCACGCACCGCCGCCGCAAAGCCAACGGCACATGCTCCCGCAGCCGCACATCCACATCCACATCCACATCGTACAGGTCATGCACGAACACCACGTCGTTCACCTATTTTGATCCCAGGCATTATCGGATTAGCCGCGATGATCGGCGCATTAATTGCCGTGATGATCATGGGTTCCAATCAGAAACCACCTGCGGCTATTCCTACTAGCTCAGCTAACGCAACTAACTCAGCTAACGCAACAAGCCCAATAAAAAATGATATTGCGACGCCTGAGCCAATAACCAAACCCATACCCGATACTCCGGCGAAAAATACGACACTAACAAACAACCAAGCAACGGTTCCGAAAAGCGCCCCTGTTGCGAAGGTTCCTCTCATTAAACCCGTGACACTGATCAATCGCGGCGCCACCTGGCGCTATCACGACACGGGCAATGATGTGACGACGACCTGGCACAGCGCTGATTATTCCGATACCGCTTGGAAAAGCGGCTCTGCCCCGCTCGGTTACGGCGACCCTTGGATTAAAACCACCGTGGGCTTTGGTGCTGATGTAAACAATAAACATATTACCACCTATTTTCTCCATCAATTCACCGTCTCTGCTGATCATCCATTCACCAGCCTCGAGGCCTTCGTCATGCGCGATGACGGCATTGTACTGTACCTGAATGGCCGTGAAATTGCCCGCTCCAACATGCCCAGTGGCCTCGTCGACTTTTCCACCCCGGCCAGTTCGGTCATCGGTAATGCCGAAGAATCAAAATATGTCAGCATCAGGCTCACGCCTAGCGACCTCGTCCCAGGCACCAACATTTTAGCCGTGGAAATCCATCAATCCAGTGGAATATCAAGCGATCTATCATTTGATTTAGA
>CANETI010000016.1 GCA_947440715.1 Planctomycetota bacterium
AGTCAAAGTTACGGCAGCCGAATCTTATTCGCTTGCTAGTGGATGTGAGTGATCATTACCGCTATGGTATTAATATATGAAACCATGGGATGCTTTTGGTGGTGATGCGGTTTTTCGGCCATTGCTGCATGATTTTTATGCGCGGATAAAACGCAGCACCATTGTGCATTTATTTCCACCCGAATTAATCGAAACAGAGGAAAAACAATTTGCCTTTCAAAGTGAATTCTGGGGTGGGCCCGAGCGCTATAGTCCTTGGCGGGGACATCCACGTTTACGCGCACGACATATGCCATTTGCCATCGATCAGACCGCAGCTGACGTGTGGATGTCGTGTATGCAGGAAGCGGTCGCACACAGCGCTATGCCTACTGAATACCGCGAAACGTTTTTACAGCGCATGCGATTAACCGCTCAGGCGATGATTAATCGGTCAGTTGCAGATGGGGCGGAACATCCGTTTTAGGGAGTTTCTGTGGGAGCTATAGGCGTGACGATAAGTGCTGCTGATTCTACTCGTGAGTGTGCTTTGAAAAAGCGAACAATCAGCTCAGGCGCTTCTTTTAGAAACGTATGGGTTCCAGGATGAATACAGGTTACGACAGGCATACCAAGAGACGAAGCATAATAGGTACACCAACGTTGATTTTCCCAGGGTATTCCTTCGTCACATTTATTTAGAGTACGCAAAGCAGTCATCGTGCGTTGTTGCCAATCGAATTTAACTAATGGATCATTTTCTCCCGCGACATGGAATACGGGGATAGGTTTTAATAAGTGTAAAGATTTGCTGCCTGCCGCGGCTGATGGTGCTAACGCAGCAAAGTGCTGACCACGAGTTGCACCTAAGAGATACGTAAAGCCGCCACCATTAGAATGGCCAGTGGAATATATGCGTGTCTTATCGGCATTTAATTTAGTCATCATCGTTTCCAGCATAGCGTCAAAAAACAGTAAGTCGCGATTCCCTTGATCGCCGGGGTCAGATTGCCAACCTGATTTTTTTCCTTCGGGATCAGTCAATTTTCCAGGAGTGGGTAATCCCTGCGGGTAAATGATGAGTGCTTCAGGCCACAGCTGCTGATAAGCAAAACTTTTATTGGCTTGATGCATACCTCCACCGTGACCATGAAACGCGAAAATGAGCGGACGTGGCGTCGCGGCATCGTTAGCAGGTGGGATATAGACCAACGCTTCACGCGTGTGTTCACCAACCGTCCAGGTCTGAATCGTAGGCTCTTGGGCAGTCATTTGTGCAGTAAGCACCAGCAAGAGGAAACAAACCGGCGTGCCTTTTCGGTATTGTAACATCCCGCCATGCTGCGCATTTTTTAGCGTCCAACAATCGAAACGATGGTTGGTCTTTTGTCAGGTCTGTGCTTGTTGGAACATGAATAAGCACGGTCTTCCCCCACCGCCAACTAGCGGGTACAATGAACGTGGAGGTGGACCATGGCGAAACGCACACCTAAACAGCAGACCCAGTTAGCGAGCTCTTTAGCAACTCATTTAGCAACTCATTTAGCAACCCATTCAGTAACCCACGCAGGAGATACGATTGGCGAGTATCTCATTCGACGACTTCAAGCTTATCACGTCGACCACGTCTTTGGTATTCCAGGCGATTATGTCTTGGGATTTTATGATCAGCTTTGCCGTAGTCGAATTAAAGTAGTTGGTACGAGTAAAGAAGACGGTGCTGGTTTTGCGGCTGATGCTTATGCCCGCGTGCACGGCATGGGTGCGGTGTGTGTTACTTATTGTGTGGGTGGATTGAGTGTCGCTAATGCGATTGCAGGCGCCTACGCAGAAAAATCCCCGGTCGTGGTCATTTCAGGATCGCCTGGGATGAAAGAACGCATTAATGATCCTTTGCTGCATCACAAAGTAAAAACCTTCTCTACCCAACGTGAAATATTTGAACGCATAACTGCCTGTGCGTTGGCGATCGAAGATCCTGATACTGCATTTCGTGATATTGATCGCGCACTAGCAACCTGTTGGCGCATGAAGCGGCCAGTTTATATCGAATTGCCAAGAGATTTAGTCGATGTGGTACCGAAAAATCCAGTACCCAGTGCCATCATCGATGACAGCGGTGACGAAGCTGCATTGGCAGAAGCTGTCCAGGAAGCCGTTGAACGGCTGCGTCAGGCGAAGCGTCCGGTTATTCTTGCTGACGTTGAAATTCATCGCTATGGTTTAGGTATAGAATTATTATCCCTGTCTGAACGTACTGGTATTCCTATTGCTGTAACGATTCTCGGAAAATCGGTCGTTAGCGAAATTCATCCTAATTATTTAGGTGTCTACGAAGGTGCGATGGGGCGCGATGACGTGGCAAAAGCGGTGGAAAACAGCGATTGCCTGTTGATGTTAGGAACATTCCTGACCGACGTGAACCTGGGTATTTTTACTGCGCGGATTGATTTAAATAACACCATCGAAGCGACCAGTGAAAAGATTCAAATTAGTCGGCATCGTTATGATCGTGTGCCTTTTGATCGTTTTGTGCGTGGGTTAATGAACGCTAAATTACCAAAACGAAAGATCGCTCTTAAGCGCAAAAAAGCAGAAAAAATCGAGCCCATATCGCCACAACGGGTGATTAAAGTAACGCGCATGTTTAAGTTGCTTGATCAGCGTTTAGCCGACGACATGGCGGTGGTGTGCGACGTTGGTCTGTGTTTATTTGGTGCGATTGATTTGACCATTCAGCGACGCACTGATTTTATTGCCCCAGCTTATTATACGTCGATGGGTTTTGCCGTGCCAGCGAGCGTGGGTGTGGGCGTGGCTAATCGCAAATTACGTCCAATTGTTCTGGTTGGCGATGGTGCCTTTCAAATGACGGGCATGGAATTAGCGACCGCGGTGCGTCAGGGATTATGTCCGATTGTGATCGTGCTCGATAATAAGGGATATACGACCGAGCGCGTTATTCAGGATGGTCCGTACAACAATATTCTGAATTGGAATTATCATCGGATACCAGAAGTTTTAGGCAGCGGCTGGGCGATCAGCGTGCGTACCGAGGGTGAATTTGCCGACGCTTGGATGCAGGCCGTCGCTAACACCAAAAGTTTTAGTTTAATCAGCGTGCAATTAGATCCTTTAGACGTTTGTCCCGCCTTAGAACGGCTCGGCAAACGGATGGCAGAAAATATTCCGAAAACGGTTAACCCACATTAATTAGGGTTTTGGTGGGATGATGATTTCCATCCCGGTTTTAAGTTCGGCTGATTTATTTGCGCTGGCAATCACGCGCCAATGAGCAGTGGTGCCATAAAAGGCGAAGCTGAGATCAGCGTACGTATCGCCACTTTGTGTTGTGTAGCGTTGGACTTCGTTGGTCGTGGGGGCGTTGATTTTGGCCACCGTAATTTTTGACGCAAAGCGTTCAGCATCGACTACGCTGGTGGTAGTCACCACCAGATTATTATTTGGCCGTTCGACTTTATGATACATATAATCGCGAACGCCTTTGGTGATGTCATCATTTGTTATTTTCGTTTCACCTTTGCCATTACCAATGACGGTGATGGTAATCGTAGCTTTTTTCCATATCCATCCTGTATTTAGCGTGCGTTCATTCGTTAGATAAACGGGTAATTCATCAATGATGATGTTTGTGCGCCAAAATTCGCCGAGTTGTAAATCCAATTGTGAACGCATATGGTCGATAGTGGTTGAGCGCATGTTGGTATCATTATTCGATAAAACTTCGCCCTCTTCGGTAATAATATACCCAGGAACCCAGCGACCACAGCTCGACCCAAGCATCAACACCAAAACAAGCGCGAGCAAACGAAAAAATAACATGGGTGGTAACCTAGTAGGACGTATTAGGGCACGATGAAAATCGTACCGGTCAGTTGCGACTCGGCTCAGGCATGCCACCACTGTGGCCTTCGATGATTTGCTGCCAGAGCAGAGTGGATGGTTTTGGCGTAACCAGCAAATTTAAGCGGCCTGGCCGTACGATCCACGCGCCTTCGTCAATTTCTGTTTGTAACTGTCCGGTCGTCCAGCCGCTGTGGCCTAAAAATAAGCGTGGGCCAATAGCGTCACCACCATCTGGCCAGCGATCCGTTAAGGCCAGCAAGTCACCGCCAATGGCAATACCTTCCGCCATTAATTGTGCGCCAGGCAAACTGGTATCGCAGTGAATGAGTAATCCTTTATGTGTATCGACTGGTCCACCTTCTGCGGCTAAACACGCGTCAGCTAAACCAATGGGGACTTCTTGCCACAATTCTTTGAGCGGCACATCTAGGGGACGATTAAGAATAAAACCCAATGAACCGGTTTCGCCATGATCGAGTAAATAAATAACCGTCCGCGTAAAATTAGGGTCAGTCATCTGTGGACTGGCAGCTAGTAAAACACCGGGACGTGGACGCATGGTAAGACTCTATGCACGCTGAGCGAATGCCAAATGACGACTGCCGTGCTCGCCGCAAGGGGTCCAAGGGGTAAGAGGTGGGTCGAAACGCGAACTTACCGATCCATCATGACAGAACGTATTTCGGCTTCGCAGACTAATTGCCCGCCAACCAAGACACGACCAAGGCAGGAACTCATGCGGGAACGCATGCGCACAACTTCAAGCTCAATACGCAATTGGTCTCCCGGAAAGACCGGACGGCGGAATTTCGCTTTATCCATGCTCATAAGAAAAGGGATCCGCCCCTTACTTTCATCCATATCCATCAGCATTAAGGCACCAGTTTGCGCCATAGACTCAAGCAACAAGACCCCAGGCATCACTGGTGTTCCAGGAAAATGTCCCTGAAAGAACTGTTCATTAATGGTGACGTTTTTAATTCCAACAATCGACTTGCCAGGGGTATATTCGATAACGCGATCAACCAATAAAAACGGGTAACGATGCGGTAATAAAGATAAAATACGTGGAATATCAAAGATCACCGCTGGACGTTCGGCAGCTTCGATGCGTCGGTTGAGTTCTTGCACCAATAACATATTTTCGCGATGACCAGAACGCACCGCAATAATGTGGGCATTGATTCGTCGCGTCGCGTGAGCCAAATCGCCAATTAAATCTAATATTTTGTGCCGTGCCGCTTCATCGGGAAAGCGCAGTTCATTATCAATAATGCGCTTACCGTCGTAAACACAGGTATTTTTAGTGGTGGCGCCTTTGCCCAATCCGAGCGCGCGTAACATTTCTACTTCTTTTGCTAAGCAAAAGGTGCGTGCGGGTGCAATTTGCGCGATGAAGGAATCTTCGGTTAATTCAACTTCGACTACTTGCGCGCCACCGAGCGCACCGCCGTGATCATCCAAGGTATAAGTTATTTTTAAACCATTGGCATGTGGCAAAGCCACTAACGATGTTTTATTGTCACTAACAGAAACTGGCACGGTGACATCAAAATAACGTCGAGCGCTGGCTTGATCGACGATGCCGGCATCGCGTAAACACGCGGCGAAATCAAGCGCAGAGCCATCGAGACCAGGTAATTCCACGGCATCAATTTCGATGACTAAATTATCAAGACCTAATCCAACACATGCCGCTAAGAAATGTTCCGTGGTATGAACTTCAACTTCAACCTTGCCAACGACCTCAGCTAATGCGGTACGCCGCATGCGCTGACACAGACGCGATGGGTGCGAGGTTATCGATGGCTTGCCAGGTAAATCGACGCGTACGAACACCATGCCGGTGTCCGCTGGTGCGGGTTTAAAAGTAACGTTGCAGGTTTCACCAGAATGAAGGCCAATACCGGTAACGGTAGCGGCTTTGGCGATAGTGCGCTGTGCACTCATGTGTTTTTTTCCGTGGTCTTTTCCAGCGGGGTGATTGCAGATAGGCGGCGTTCTAATTCCGCCACTCGAGCCAATAAATCTTTAACCGTGGCCTGGGTTGCCGGCAGTCGTCTAACCGCAACTTCTTGTGCTTGGGCGGATTTAATTTCCTGTGCTGGCGAACCACGCACGACTAATCGCGCTGGAATACTTTTTGATACACCGGCTTTGCCTGTAATGATAGCATGGTCACCAATGGTTAAATGACCGCTGATACCTGCCTGTCCAGCTAAGGTGACATAATTTCCAAGTTTGGTCGAACCAGCGACACCGACTTGTGCGACGATGATACAATGATGACCTGTTTCAACATTGTGTGCGATCTGCACTAAATTGTCGATTTTGGTACCTT
Source organism: Planctomycetota bacterium (assembly GCA_947440715.1). Lineage (GTDB taxonomy): Bacteria > Planctomycetota > UBA11346 > UBA11346 > UBA11346 > BOG-1363. The sequence goes on from CANETI010000016.1 coordinate 6,188, forward strand.
TACCGATGCGCGTTTTTCCGAAGCGTGCACGATCAAGACAAGAATTCGCGCCAATTTCAACGTCATCTTCGATAACCACGATTCCCACTTGGGGAATTTTGTGATGAACGCCTTCAACTGAGGCGTAACCGAAACCGTCCGAACCAATAACCACGCCGGAATGAAGAATAACACGATTACCTAGTTGCGAACGCTCGCGCACCGACACTTGTGGGTAACAGGTACAGTCGTTTCCGATGATACTTTCATGTCCAATATAAACGTGTGGATAGATGACCGCGTTGTCACCAATTACCACGTTTTCGCAAATGACAGCGTATGGGCCAATGGCTGGATTAGCACCGATGCGTACATTTTCACCGATAACAGCAGTGGCATGAATCCCAGGCGGTGGCGGCACAGCTTTCGGGCCGAAGCTAGCGACGACGCGAGCGAAGGCAAAATCTGGATTCGGCACCACTATTTGAATCAGCGGTACGTTTTCCTGCGCGGTAGCCACCAAAACGGCAGTGGCCTTAGTTTCTTTTAAATACGATTCGTATTTGGGATTAGCAAGAAAGCTGATGTCGCCAGGATTGGCTTCCGTTAGACTGCTAATGCCAGTCAATAATTTTTGGTCGTCACCAATGACGGTGCCGCCAACCAAATGAGCAACGTCACGAACCGTAACCCGCATGATTATGGTCCTACTGGCTTAGAGGGAGCCGCGTTGGCTGGAGCGGTTGGTCCAGGTGTGGAACCAATTGGTCCAGGTGCATCGCCGGTATAACGGCTATTAGCAAAAGCGATAAACGCCTCAGTGATATCTAGACTGGAATCATAATATAAGGCAACTTGGAGTCCGAGCTGCATTTGCATATCGTTTGAAGATAAGTTCGGTAAATCGGGATTCGGCGCTAAGGTGACTAAACGAATACTGCGTTCTTTAGCAAAGGCACTTAAATGACCACGTGCAACATCGAATGCTTCTTTTAATACCGCACCATGGCGACGCTCTAAAAGAAATTTAACCCGTTTTCCCAACAATTCACGTTTTACTTTGATGACTTCCAAATCTTCTTGTGCCTGAGCAAATTTTTCGCTGGTGGGACTAAGTACCTGCAATTTATTTTCCAGCGCCTGAAGCTGTTCCTCCATTTGCTTTAATTGTGCTTCAGCTTCAGCCTTATCCTTTTTTAATTGGTCAACTCGTGCGAGATACAGTTTGCTGTTACGAATAACTTCGTCCAAACGCAGAACGGCAATATCAGGACCTTTAGTCTCGGCGCTCTGCGCAGAGAGACTCATAAAACTCAGGCTCATGGCGCACAGAACGAAGAGGGAGAGGATCAATCGCATAGGTTTCCTTTGCTCGTGGGCGGGCATGCTAGATCAGCCACCCGTTTGGTCACGAGGATATTCCAGGTGAGGCACGACAGCAGCGCGTAGCAGTGGATATCCGCGTTAGCGATGTCCGTTGAGGACGCCCAGGATGATGGTGAGTATGGTTAGTTAGTAGCGGAATTGGCCTAAAGTGAATTGGATTTGCGTATCGGACTCACCTTCACGGGCATCAAGCAGCCACGCGAAGTCGAGCGCGACAGGGATCATGATGGGAAAGCGAATGCCGAAACCGACCGCCGTGCGCATATCGTCGACCGACATCGATTCACCAGCCCCCCACACATTACCCCAATCGGTAAACGCGGCTAAGCGAATGCCTTCGTTGTTGTCTTGGACGGGCACTGATAGTTCGGCACTGAATAAGGCGTCGGTGGTGCCGCCGACATCGGCTTGATTACCAAGCAAGTTAATTTCTGTTGGGCTCAAGCGATCGTTTTCAAAACCACGATGACGCGGGGAGGGACCGCCGCCGTAATAACGTTGATAGAAGGGAACCGTCGCGGAATCATTTAAAGTAAAAATTTGAGTCCAGCGCGCATTGATGTGGAAGAACGTCACACCGCCTTGTTCGCCTTCGATCAGTGGTAAGAAATGGTCGCCGCGTAACGTATAGCTCCACCAGTCACTGCTATTTGCGAGTGGATCGGCGGTATACGATTCGCTCGCCGTCATCAAATAACCCTTGGTGGGTAATCGAGGATTATTGAGCCGATCAAACGACTGTCCGAACGTCAACGTATTAATATGATAATCACCAGCGCCTAATAACGCGTCGTTCGGCGCGTCAGTTTCTGGCTCTTTAACTTTTAAGTCGGTGTAGGCATAAGATACATAAAGACGTAAATCGTTGTTAAAGAAATTACGTCCAACCGTAGCGGTCGGGACGGAACGAATTTCTTCCCACGAACGACGACGCGAATTAATATACGCGTAACCTAAAGTCAGTGAAAAAGGACCGTCTAATAAATAAGGATTTGTCCAACTTAAATCCGCACTGGTCGACAATTCTGACCACTGCAATCCCATATTAAGACTTTGTCCAGCACCACGCCAATCGCGCGTTACGTTGCCATCTAATAAGCCAGTTAAAAAACCAACGGCGTTAAAATTTCGTTCGCCAAATCCAGCTTGAATAAAAATACCATCAGACGAGCTGTAGCCAACTTGGAAATTGAGCGTGCCGGTGGAATCTTCTTCTAGATCAACACGTAAATCGGCTTCATCAGGGCGATCTGCCGGAAAGCGTGGTGAAACACGAAGTTGACGGTCTACATTACGCTTAAATATACCGGTACGTTCCAATTGGCGCTTTGATTCATCAATGCTGTCATCGTTCCATAATTCACTGGGCATTAAACCCATGGCGCGCCGTATCACGGCATCTTTGGTCACATAATTTCCGTGAATGTCGACGCGACCAATATGATATTTACGCCCTTCAGTGACGTGCAGCACTAAATTGACGCGATGATTTTCTAAATCGAGGCCACGGTCGATACCAATATCACAACGGGCGTAACCTTGATTACTGATAACGCGTCGTGCGCGTTCAATGGCTCGTTCAATATCAGTACGCTTAAATGGTGCACCTTCGGGAAGTTCGAATGCTGCGCGTAATTCTGCGCTGCTAGCGATGGTGTTACCGACAAAACTAACCGAGCCCAGATAATAGCGTTCACCTGGGGCCAAATCAAAGACCACCATCACGGAATCATTAAGTTCGCCATCAGGTGCAAATGCGGGACCATTACGACGTCGATCATCAAGTGGTCGAATATAGTCGGTTAATTCCGTGGCAGTGCCGAGTAATTTCGTGTCCAACCAACCTTGATCTTGGATGGCGCGTACCACAGCACCTTGATCGAAGGGCATCAGTTCAGCGTGAAAGGCATTACCAGCTTGGTTAAGTAAGATAGGATCTAGTTGATTAGGAAAAACTTTTTGCGGTAAATTCTTGTAGACGACTTTTGCTACTTTTATTTCCTGGCCTAAATCAACACGAAAGGCGACATTGATATTACCACGATCATCTTCCTTTTCTATGCTTACGCGGACGAAACGATAACCTTTATCTTGGAAATGAGCTTCAATAGCTCGGCGATCATTTTCTAAAATCAGCGGGTTGAGCCAACCACCAGCTTTGGTCTCCATGAATTTCTCAATGGAAGAACGCTGAAAATAATTAAGGTCAGGATAAGTAACGCTCGCAACATACGGTTGCTCAACCATGAAGAATACCACTGACAACGAGCCGTCCGCATGCCGTTCAATTTCGCTTCGCGTATTGGTAAACGGTCCCATCTTTTCAATCGCCCGCACATCGTCAGCCATGGCGATCGGATCAAGCACTTGCCCAGGTCGGGTGGTCAAAATAAAGCGAATGCGATCCGGATGGTAATTTTTTGCGCCAACGATTTTGACGTCGCGAATTTCGTTCGGTTTAAAGGTGATGGGTTTGGGCGTGGGATCTGGGATCGTCGCATCGCCCGCATATATGGGCACCCCGCTTAATAACAGCGCGGCTAACGTCGGTACGATACGATAAAAATGACGCGACAGCCGCAAGCGAGTCTCCCAGGCGAGGGGGCATGGTAGGGCGAGTGCGCAGGGGGCAATGTCGTGTCGGGGGTTGGGATGGCTTGGCCATCATCACCATCACGGGGGTCGGACTTGCGGGTGCCCCTCTTTCACCCACCGCCTTGCAACCTACCATGCCCGCCGATGGCACTGCTAGAAGTCCGTAATCTGCGTAAATGGTTCCCCATTAGACGTGGGGTATTTGGCAAAACCGTCGCGCAGGTGCGCGCCGTTGATGGTGTAGATTTGTCGCTTGATGCTGGAAGCGCGTTGGGCTTGGTTGGTGAATCGGGCTGTGGCAAAACAACCCTTGGCCGCTGCTTGTTGCGCTTGATTGAGCCTTCAACTGGTTCGGTGGTGTTAGATGGTACCGATGTGATGCAGCTTAAAGGTGGCTCATTGCGGACGTTCCGTCGGCATATGCAAATGATCTTCCAAGATCCATACGGTAGTTTGAATCCGCGGCTGACGGTGGGTGATATTCTATCAGAGCCGTTAATCGTGCATGGATTGGCCGACCGTGCCGGCGCAGAAGAACAAGCCGGAGTATTATTAGAACGGGTTGGTCTGACGCGCGCCCAATTAGGGCATTACCCACATCAGTTTTCTGGCGGCCAACGTCAACGCATTGGCATTGCACGGGCATTAGCGCTCAAACCAAAAGTCATTGTGTGCGATGAACCCGTGTCGGCTTTAGACGTATCGGTACAAGCTCAGGTGTTGAATCTACTCAAAGATTTGCAACAAGAATTTGGCATCGCCTATTTATTTATTTCCCATGATTTAGCGGTGGTTTCCCATTTATGCGAACGGGTGGCCGTGATGTATCTTGGGGAAATTGTCGAGATTGGTCCGGTTGAGCGTATTCTTAACCAGCCGCTGCATCCTTATACGCAGGCATTATTATCGGCCGTGCCACATGGAGAACCTGGGAAACATCGGACACGCATTGTTTTGGAAGGTGATCCGCCAAGCCCATTAGAACCGAGTTCGGCCAAGCGTTTTACTAGTCGTTTTCCCCATCACGCGGACGCTTTTAATGATGGCGATATTACTCTGCGTGAAGCAAGTCCTGGCCATAGCGTGCGTTGCGCACGTTTGGATGTGTTGCAGGACTTTGCCGCTAAATCGGTGACTTAAAATCCAGGATCAGCCGTTGGCGCAGGCGCCACTTCAGCGGGTTGATTACCGCGTCCGCCGCCGTTATTTCCACCGCCGTTGCCACCGTTATTACCGCCGCCACGGCGATTATTCATCATATCCATGGCCATGATGCGCATGGCGCCGTTACCCATATCTTGATTATTTCCGCGCAGTTGGATCCAGTGTGTTAATGGCGAATCAGCCGTGACCGTCCATACTTTTTGGTGTTCGACCATTTTTAATGGGAAGGTGTGGGTGGTGTCGAATGCCGTAAACGTCATTCGCACGACGGTAGCATCGGTGGTCGTGGTCGAGGTAATGGCGACCGAATCTAATGCTCGATCAATGTGCAAATCATAAACCGCAAAAGCCCGTTTGAGATCCGGCAAGGCTAATGACACGCGCTCAAGAAATTGATTCAGCTCTAATTTGGTTAAGTCGCTCAAGTTAGTCGTGCCAAATTTTTTCAACGCTTCGCTAATTGCTGTGCAAGCACGTTTGGCTTTATCAGGATCAGTGAAACCCGCCGTAGGCAACCAAGCCGCCACAGAACCTAAATACTTTTGAATGGCCAGCGTTTGTTCGCTTTCTAAACCACTAGCAAGCGTGCCATTAATAACGTTGTTCAGCGTGCCATTAATGGCCATCTGCGCCAAGCCACCGCGATAATTATTTTTCGCTGCGGTTTCTGGATGGGTTAATTGTTGAGCCATGCTATTGGTTTCAATCATCATCAGCATGGGTGTCACATAAGTGGCAATCAAATCACCGGAATTAGGTTCGTTCGACACACGTAACATGCGTGAAAACATGCCGCCGACCCAGGGATTCGAAACAAACTGACCGACATTATCCCACGCTGCTTCAGCGCGCTGTTGGCCTTCAGGATCTAATCGGCGTAAAAACGCTGCCATATCATTGAAGCGCAAGGCGCGAATCGCTGTTTGTACAGCGGCCTCGGCGGTTGCTGCGGTGAGCGGTTGTGGAATAGCAGGGGCCGCCGATTGCTGCGGATTAGTGGTGTTAGCCTCTGTCTTTTGTTCTCCGGGAATTATTTCTGAGCTGGTAATCGGTGCCGGTGAAACAATTTTATCAGAGCTATTTTCCGCACCCAAACTGACCGCCGTTACCGCACCTAATGATAAAACGCTCGCTGCGACGATGGAGGCAGCGGCTAATTTTAATGTGCCGAGTGCGGTAATGGTTGATCCGCCGCCAGTTGCGAGCGCCAATACATGAGGCGCTGCTGTTCCAACAGCGGCAGCGGTAGAAAATGAACCCGCGGCAATGGCGCTAGCTGATTTTGCCGTGGCAATAATAAATGAGCTGGGCAAGGCGGCATGCGCTGCACCTTCACTGGCGAGCAAGCTTGCGAGCGATAATGCGCCGACAGCAACGCCTTTGCGCTGTAATTGTTGGCGCAATAATTCTCGTCCACGCGACAGCAACGACGCGAGGGTGCCTTCTTTGACCTGTAAAATACGTGCGACGTCTTCTTGTGAGTGTCCATCAAGATAATGCAGCACTAATGGTACGCGGTAGCGTTCCGCCAGCAGATCAAGTGCATGGTCAAGTTCTTCGCGCATATCAGTGCGCAAAGAATCATCTAAATTATCTGATGGCGCAGTCATGGCCTGGGCTTCCTGATGTCCTTCGTACCGCGATCTGGTGCGCGCTGCGTCACGTTGTCGCATGGCGATGTGGCGCGCTGAGCGGTGCAACCATCCACCGATGGTGGGATGATCGCGCAACTGACGAGCCTTCGCTGTTAAGGTGATAAACACGGCTTGAGCAGCATCCTCAGCGTCTGAATGGTTTCCAATAACGCGACGACAGGTGCCAAGCACCATCGCGCCATGGCGTTCTAGCAGGACACTAAACGCCTGCTGGCGCGCGACATCAGTCGCTGCATCACAAAACGCGCCCACAAGGGCGGTGTCAGAGCCAGGTTGGTTTTCCATCGTGGTGTCATCCTATCCGGTTAGACGACGGTAACCTTGCAACCATACAGAGAACCAATGGATGGGTCAGGTGAACGTCAGTTCAACCCACAAACCGCGATCACTGGGTCCACGGCAGACATGCAGCATTTTTTGCGCAGGAATCGCGACCATACAAGCATTGGTAGCGGTACCCTGAGCATCTTCGGGACGGCGATTAATCGAATGGACGCCATCGCTACGGTCGGCGAATAAGGTCTTTAAGCTGGCCACGTCTTGCTTTTTGGTCACCCACGAGCGGGCTCGTTGCAAGCGCGTTTGTGAAGAAGGCGTGGCGGGTTCACCCTCGATGGCGATATGGGCTTCACTCTGGCAATGATTGGTGCGAATGAGCGGTTGGTCGCCGTGGCGAAAAACGTGCGTCGTGGCGGTGCATTCAATGTCATCAACCCCAGCGGCATCAGCTGACCAATAGGTGTGCGCTCCTGCGCGGGGCGCAGTGATAATGCTGCTCAAGGCTTCGGCGCGAGTCGTGCAACGAATAGCACGGTGTAAAAGAGACAGGTATGGAATACCAATGCGCGAGCCGTAAGTTTTAATATTGGTGGTACCAACAGCGACGCCATTGGAATTCATTCCCATTAAGGACGGGCATCCAGCGCAGGTTACACTCCACGTGTCAGGACCATGAAGCGGTTGACGATAAACCGCGACGACAAAATCTAAATCGGTGGGATTTAAATCCCAGGTTTGCGCCGCGATCACAACACCCGTCGTGGTTTGCGAACCTG